>JBFYRA010000051.1:0-7854 GCA_041302485.1 Candidatus Bipolaricaulota bacterium | reverse complement strand
CGCGGGGCGCGCGAACGGAGTCAAGGGGCGGAGGCGGGACGAGCTACGGGCCGGTGGCGCCGCATTGCGGACAGGCCCAGTCGATCTTCCCGGTGAGCACGTTGAATCGCACCGGGAGCATCGAGCTGCCACACTCTTGACAGAGGATGTCGGAGAACGCGAGAGCGACGGGTGCGCTCTGCGCGCCCGACACGGTCGCGGCGAGCGTCGCGCCGTCGGGCATCGTCAGCACGACAGGCTCCGCGAGGCGCAGCTCGATTTCGTCGGGGATGCCGATCATGCGCACTTCGCCGGAGTAGCTGATGTGAATCCCGTTCTTGCCGATCGAGATGACAAACGCCAGGATCGCGGCGAGAAGGCCGACGATCGCGACAACGGCGAGCGTGCGTAGGGTCCGTTCCACGGCGCCTCCTTTCCCGTGCGGATCATACGCCGAACCCAAACCGGCCGAGAAACGACAGGGGAGACAAGAGAGGAGGCCGCCTTGCGGCGGCCTCCCCACGTGAGCGGGTCGATCACTTGCAGTTGGGGCAGAAGACGCTGCCTTCTGCGATGTTGTTGTCTTCGTTGCACTCTTCGACGGCGCCGTAGGGGTCCACTTCGACGGTGAAGTCGAGCGGGCACGGCGGGACCTGGTTCGCCGTGAACGTGAGCGTGAAGCTCTCGTCCTCCGAGGCGCCCGGAGCCAGCGCGCCGATCAAGCCGGTGTCGTTGCCCGAGTCGCTCTCGAGGCGCACGAAGGTGACCGCGGAGGCCGCCCCTCCGATGTTGATGACGGTGACCTCGATCTCGACCTTGAACTCACGCCCCTCGTACGTGCACGTCGCACTCTTGATTCTGACGATGAGGTCGGGGCAGTCGCCCGGTTCGTCGCCGTCGTCGGGCACGTACTTGCCGGGCCCTGTGGTGCGGATGCCGAGCATCGGCGGCTTCGTGGCGGCGATCGTCGGCGGCGTACCGCCGATGCAGCCGGAGATCGAGCCGGACACCCACGTGTCCGTCGTTGGGCCGATCACGGTGAACGAGAAGATGCCGACCTCCCCGGGACGAATGCCGCAGGAACCGGACGGCGCAACCCACCACCAGCCGCCCCAGCCGGCGTGGAGCATCCACATGGCGGGGCCGGTCATGTTCGTCGTGACGAACCCGGACAGGTTCGGGATGAAGAACAGGCAGATTCCGCAACTGCCGTAGCTGAAGTCGATGTTGGTCACCGAGTACGTGTACGTGTCCAACGTTGGGCCGCCGATGACCTGCTCGCGTGTGACGCACTCTTCGATCGAGACGCGGCCGTACGTCGTCGTGTTCAGCGTCACGTCGTAGGCAATCGCGTCCTCCGGGCACGGATGAGGCTGACCGGAAGACAGGGGCTCGTGCGCGGGCGACAAGGCGAGCATGAACTCGACCGGTGTCCATTGGCCGTGGTAGTCGAGGAAGAACGCGTCGTTCATGACCCCGACGGTCTGCAGAGCCTGGCCCTGGATTCCCGCGAGCCAGCGGTCCTCTTCCGACAGGGCGAGGTCGATCGGCGTGTACCCTTCGACCGTGTTCTCGAACAGGAATGAACGGCCGGCGAGGTACGCGTTGCTCGAATCTGGATTCGCGACCAGGCCGAGGATCACGCCCTCGGCGGCCTGCATCTCCGCCTTGTATGCCTCGATGCTCGGCTCTTCCTTCATCTCGAGCACGATGCCGGGGACCATGTCCGGCGAGTAGGCGCCAAGGCCCTCCTGGGCAACCTCGCTGGGGAACCCAACATCGTAGATCTTGAGCACGAACTCGTTCGGATAGAGCCCGGCGACGTACTGGGCGAGCCCGAGCACGAGGCGAACGTCCGTCGTGCCGCGCCGCGAGTCCGTCGCCATCAGCATGCGGCCTAGATCGTCGGCGAGCCGGATCGTGTCTTGCTCGTCGACGACGCCGTCCCCGTTGTAGTCGCGGACGAACTGACCGTACCCGTGGTCGGCGAGCCACGCGAGGATCGTCGCAGCCTCGATCGGGCCGGTCCAGCGTGCGGACCAGGTCGGGAGGCTCTGTTGGCTGATCAGCTGAAGATCGTCTCGAACGTAGCCCTCAAGCACCGCGTCTTGTGCGGACGCGACCGCTGAGAGTGCGACGAGCGCGATCACGACAAGTAGCCACCACCGCTTCATCACATCCTCCTTCCTCGCGCTGGCCTCCGCCTGCGTGTGCGGATTGCGGAGACCGCTTCGTGTTCCTAGTATAAGTACCCCGCACCGCCCCGAGAAGTTGGCGGTGCGGGCTCCTTGCACCTCGCGGAGAGGCCGCTCGGTGTAGGTCGCCTGAGTCGGGCGGGGAAGCTGCTCGACTTGGCTCCCTGAACCTCGCGGTGCGGCCGCTCGGTTTAGGTCGCCTGAACCTCGCGGTGCGACCGCGCGGTATATGTACCCCCCACCGCACCGAGAAGTTGGCGGGGCATGGGCTCTCCCCTGAACCGCGCGACAAGACCGCTCGGTTAGAGATACCCTGTGCTCTGGTGAGAAGTTGCGCCGTGCGGGAGCGCCCGGCCTTGGGAAGACGTTGCGGCGCGGGTGCCGGGTGACGAGGAGGTCTCGATGGCGGACGGAATCGGGCAGAAGTTTCAGGACGAGACGGCGATCACGCGCCTCGACATCTCAGACCAGAAGAAGGGCGTCGCGATGCCGCCGCTTCAGGTTCGGCTACTCGACGGCCGCGAGATCGAGCTTCCGCGCGTCGACGCACCGTGGGGCAAGGTCACACTTTCGAGCGCCATACGGTCGCGCCGAAGCCTTCGCGAGTACTCGGGGGAGCCGCTCTCCCTTGGCGAGTTCGCGGCCCTCCTATGGGCAACGCAGGGGGTCGAGAGAGTCCTCGAGGGCAAAGCGACGTTCCGCAACGTCCCCTCGGCCGGGGCGCGCCATGCGTTCGAGACGCTGGTCGTGGCCCGGCACGTCGAAGGACTGACGGCGGGCCTCTATCAGTACTTGGCGATGGAGCATCGGCTGCTTTCGGCCGACTCTTTTGCGGTCACGCCGAGCGAACTGGCTGCGGCGTGCCTCGGACAGAAGATGATCGAGGCGGCCGCGGTGACCTTCGCCTGGGTGGCGATCAAGGATCGGATGATCTGGCGATACGGCGAGCGCGGCTACCGCTACCTGTACCTCGACGCCGGGCACGTCGCTCAGAACCTGTCTCTCGCGTGCGAGGCGATGGGGGCCGGCGCCTGCGCGATCGGCGCCTACGACGATGATGCGGTGAATGGTCTGTTCCGCCTCCCGGCGAGCGAACGGTTCGTCATCTATCTCGCAAGCGTCGGGAAGCGAAGCGTCGTGGCGTAGGGCGATGCACTACCGGCGCAGCGGAACAGGGCGGTTCCCGCCGCATCCACCGCCGGGAAGCGGCTTCTGCACGAGGACACGATGGTCGGCCGTCGCTTCGGCGCCCGCAACGTCTCGCACGACGAGCGTGAGCGTGTACGCGCCTTCCTCGTCGTAGGCATGCGACACGACCGCGCCCTCGGCGGTCGCTCCGTCGCCGAAGTCCCAGCGGAACGTGAGCGCCAGGCCCTCTGGATCGAGGGATCCCGTGGCGTCGGCCGTCATGGGCGCGTGCACCCAGGGGGCGCCGTCCGAGAGGCGGAAGCTTGCGAGCGGAGGCGCGTTGTCGACCTGGACATCGACGCGCGCTGTGCCCGCGTTGCCCGCCGCGTCGAGCACGGTGAGCGCGGCGGTGTGGGTTCCGCCCGTTCCGAACGTGTGCGCACAGCGGACGCCGGTGGCCCCGACGGCGCCGTCGAAAGACCACTCGTAGATGACGATGTCGGCGTCGTCTGATGAGCGCGAACCGTCGAATCGCACGACGAGCGGCGCCGACCCGCGGAGCGAACTTGCCTCGATCACGGCCTCCGGCGCGCGGTCGGACGATGGCGCGATCTCGCAGCCGGACAGGAGCGCAAGCGGGGCCGCAACGGCCGCCCACTTCCACAGAACTCTCCGGGTGGTTCGCATCTCTCGCCTCCTTGGCGCGAGCGTACGGGCCGCGGCAGCCTGCGTCAGGTCGATTGGCCGCTCGTCGAGCGACAGCCGACCCCGGACTGCGCGGGACGCGGGGCGCAGTTGTCGCCAATTCGGCCGGCGCTCGCGGCGACAGGCGCTGCCGGCTACGATCGTCCGGATCGAGATGAGGATCGCATGACTGCCCGACGAGTCTCCGCACGCACGTTCGCCGCGTTCGCGGCGTCCGACCTTGTCCGCTGGCGTGCCTTGCGCGGATGCGCCGTGTCTCCACAGGACGCGCGGTGGGGGGCCGGTCGCGTCGGCGATGTGCGGTGGGAGGGACGATCGGATCTGCCGGGCGATCGTGGGGCAGTGACCGTGCGCGTCGAATACGGAGACGGGCTCCGGGCGCGCGTCAATGCCCTCGCGTTTGCCCGCCTTCACAGCTCGGTCGAGATCGAGTCTGGGCTGGCTGACTTCATTGAACGGTGGTTCGGCGATGCGGCCGCCTCTGAGGCGCGCGACGAGGCGCGCGCGGCAGCGCTCATGGAATGCGATGACGCGTTGCGGGCCGAGCAGGACGCGGCGCGCGAGCGCCACGTTGAGGAGATGCGGCGGCGCGTCAGGTCCAAGGCGTGACGCAGGCGCGCTACCCCGCGAGAGCGAACAGGGCGCGGGAGATGAGGCCGACGGCCGTTGCGATGGCCACGGTGCCGCCCGAGATGGCGAGCGTGGTTCGCCACCCGAACTCTCGCCCAAGCACGGCGAGGGTCGCGACGCACGGGATATAGAACAGGACGAACAGGGCGAACGTCACCATCTCGCCGCGGCTCAGGGCGGCGGCGAGCTCGGCCGTGCCGACCGCCTGGACGACCATCACGAGCGCCAGTTCCTTGCGGAAGATGCCGAACAGGAGAGGGATGCCGAGGACGAACGGAATCCCGAGCATCCACGTGAATGGGCGCGCGATCCAGTTCAGAACAGCGTCCGCGCCGACGAACTCAAGAACGCTCATCCCGATGCTGCCCAGGACGAGAAGCGGCGTGGCTGTCTTCAGGAAGTCGCGCACGCGCAGCCAGACAGTCGTGGCCACAGCGCGCGGCGACGGTGCCCGGTAGGTCGGGATCTCGAGGATCAACCCTGGCGCCGGCATCGGCAAGGCGAGCGTCAACAGGCGGCCGACGATGGCGATGACTACCAGGTTCACGAGGAACAGCGCGAACGCCCAGTGCGGCCCCACGAACGCGCCCACGAGGCCGAAGATCACCGTGGCGCGGGCGACGCACGGGGTGAGAACGGCGAGCATCGCGGTGACGACTCGATCGCGTCGCGAGTCAAGGATCCTTGTGGCCATGATCGCCGGCACGCTGCATCCGTACCCGAGAATCAGCGGGATGGCCGACTTGCCGTGGAGGCCGATGCGGTGCATGAGCCCGTCGATGAGGTAGCCGACGCGGGGAAGGTAGCCGACGTCCTCGAGGATCGTCATTCCGACGAGGAATGGGACAAGGTAGGGCAAGACGAGGCCGAGCGCGCCTCCGAGACCCAGCACGAGCCCGCGCAGGACGGCGAAGGCCAGGCTGCCCGTGCCGAGGAGGTCGGAGAGGCGGGCTGTCCACGATTCGAACAGGCGGAACAGCGGCGCTTCGACGAGCGCGCCGCCGGTGAACACGGCGACGAACAGGCCGTAGAGCACGAGCGCCAACAGCGGGAGACCGAGTACCGGATGCATGATCGCGGCGTCGACGCGGTCGCTCCACGTGACGGTCGGTCGGCCGACCTCGGACACGCTTTCGGCGATCTGCATCGCGCGAGCATGGCGTTCGGCTGCGACGATCTCCGCGCGGCCGTTGCCGCGCGACGCCTCGAGCGGCGCCGCCAACTCGTCGACGGCGAGGGCCGCACGGGCGGCATGGCGCGCGGCCCACGACTCGAACCACGGATCGCGTTCGAGCAGCTTCACCGCGGCGAGCCGGGGCGAGACTCCGATCGGCAGACTGCTTCCGCCGAGCGCGGCGACGACGGATTGGACGACGCGCTCGACGTCGGCCGAGAAGAGGACTGGTGTAGGTGCAGGCCCAGTCGGCGCTCCTGCGGCGGTCGACGCCAGGGCACGAACGCCGAGGCCGCGGCGCGCGATCGTCTCGACGACCGGCACGCCGAGCCTGCCGGCCAGCGCGTTCGGGTCCATCCGGATGCCCTTCCGTTTCGCTTCGTCGCCCATGTTCAGGCAGACGACGACGGGGCGTCCGAGTTCGAGGAGCTCGAGCGTCAGTTCGAGACTCCGGCTCAGGAGCGAGGCATCGAGAACGTTGACGACCGCATCGATGGACGTGCCCAAGAGGACATTCCTCGTCTCGACTTCCGCCTCATCGAGCGAGGTCAGCGAGTAGAGCCCCGGCAGGTCGATGACCGCCACGCTGTGCCCGTCAATGAGCGCCTCGCTCTCGAGGAACTCGACGGTCGTGCCGGACATGTTCGACGTGTGCGCTTTGGTGCCCACCCAGTGGTTGAAGATCGTGCTCTTGCCGCAATTGGGTTGTCCGACGAGTGCGATGCGCATGGCGAAGGGAGGCTAGTCGGGGTCGCGAGCCGCGCACGCCGGACACAGGCCGACGAGCTCGAGCCGCGCCTGGGCGATTGAGAACCCCGTCCCGCGTGCAATCTTGTGGATGTCGATCGGCAGCGGGACGTCGGCAAGAGCTCCGCAGCGAGAGCAGATGACATGCAGGTGATCGCGTCCCCGCATCTCGTAATGGCTGTGGCCCTCGCCGAGGTGCCGCGACTCGACGACGTTGAGTTCCTCGAGCATACGAAGCGTCCGGTAGACGGTTGCGAGTCCGATCCGCGGGCTCTTGGAGCGGGCAAGCGAGTAGATCTGGGCCGCGTCGCTGTGCGGGTGCTTGGCAATGATCTCGAGCAAGAGATCCCGCTCGCGCGTGAGTCGCCGCCCGGCGGCGGCAAGCGAGCCGCGCAGCGAGGACGTCTCGCGCGTCACGTTAGGGCTCCTCGCGCCGCGTCGCCGCGGGCGCAACACCGATTCGTCCGGCGACGCCTCTTCCAACAGCGACCCGGGCTCCTCGAGCTTCGACAAGCAGCGGGCCGCGGAACGCCGCACGGGAGACGACGACCACGAGGTCGCCCTCAGCGAATCCCAGAGCCGAGAGCTTGCGGCGCAGCCCGGCTCCGCCATCGACTCTTGTGATCCGTACCGGATCTCGCATTGCTGCGTCTAGGAGCGTCATTGTCTCCTCTTATCGAGAATGATTCTCATTCGCAAAACCGTAGCCGAACTCCCCTCGTCACGCAATGGCGAGGACAGAGGCCGGTGCTCCGGCGCCCGAATGTCACCTTGCGGGCGCTCACGGGTGGCTGCGGCCTCGGGGCGCCAGCGGGTACGCTTCCTCCCGTCCAAGGAGGAACGACGACGTGCAACGACCCTACCGCATCGCCATCGCGATCAGCCTGATCGCGATGCTCTTCGGCTCAGTGGCCATCGGTGGTGGTGGAGCCGTGGGCAAAGCTCCTGTGGTTGTGGTCATCGACGCCGGGCACGGCGGCGAGGATCCGGGGGCCCTTGGCGTCTCGTCTTCCGTCGAGAAGGACATCACGCTCGCCGTGGCGCGCAGCATTGCGCTGCAGTCCGTACGCTATCCGAACCTGGTCGTTGTCTTGACCCGCGTTGACGATCGCTACGTCGAACTCGCCGACCGTGTGGCGCGGGCGCGACAGGTGCGGGCTGCGGCCTACGTCAGCCTGCACGCGAACGCCGCGCCCGATCCGACGGCACGCGGGGTCGAGACCTTCGTCGCGAACGGGGCAAGAAACCGCGCGGGAAGCGAAGCCCTTGCCGCCGCGCTCCAGGCGAGCGTCGTGC
>JBFYRA010000040.1:0-16957 GCA_041302485.1 Candidatus Bipolaricaulota bacterium | reverse complement strand
GTACCCCCCACTCGGTTGGTGTGACGGGCGGTGTGTACAATCCCTGAGTACATATTCACCGCGGTATGGCTGACCCGCGATTACTAGCGATTCCGACTTCATGAGGTCGAGTTGCAGACCTCAATCCGAACTGGGAGGGGTTTTTATGGATTGGCTCCCCCTTACGGGATTGCGACCCTCTGTACCCCCCATTGTAGCATGTGTGTCGCCCCAGGCATAAGGGACATGATGACTTGACGTCATCCCCGCCTTCCTCCGGCTATTCACCAGCAGTCTCGTTAGAGTCCCCGGCATTACCCGCTGGCAACTAACGACAAGGGTTGCGCTCGTTTCGGGACTGAACCCAACATCCCACGACACGAGCTGACGACAGCCATGCATCACCTGTACTAGCTCTCTACCCGAAGGCAGAGTCGTCCCCCTTTCAGGTTCCTACCACTAGTATGTCAAGCCTGGGTGAGGTTTTTCGTTTATCATCGAATTAAACCACGTGCTCCACCGCTTGTGCAGGGACCCGTCAATTCTCTTGAGTTTTAGCCTTGCGGCCGTACTCCTCAGGCGGTTCACTTAACGCGTTAGCTTCGGCACCGACCAGTATGAGCGGCCGACACCAAGTGAACATTGTTTAGGGCGTGGACTACGGGGGTATCTAATCCCCTTTGCTCCCCACGCTTTCGCGCTTCAGCGTCGGTAGCAGGCCAGAGGGTTGCCTTCGCCATCGGGGTACCTCACAGTATCTACGCATTCCACCGCTACTCTGTGAGTTCCACCCTCCTCTCCTGCACCCAAGCCCGGCAGTATCGCAAGACCTTCCTCGGTTGAGCCGAGGGATTTCACAAACGACTTACCGAACCGCCTAGACGCCCTTTACGCCCAGTAATTCCGGATAACGCTTGCATCCTCTGTCTTACCGCGGCTGCTGGCACAGAGTTAGCCGATGCTTATTCCTGGAGTACCGTCATCGGGCGGGCATTTCCTCCCGTCCTTATTCTTTCCCCAGAAAAGAGGTTTACAACCCGAAGGCCTTCATCCCCCACGCGGTGTCGCTGGCTCAGACTTTCGTCCATTGGCCAAGATTCCCCACTGCTGCCTCCCGTAGGAGTCTGGGCCGTATCTCAGTCCCAATGTGGCTGGTCGTCCTCTCAGACCAGCTACCCATCGAAGCCTTGGTGGGCCGTTACCTCACCAACTAGCTAATAGGACGCAGCCCCATCCCCTTGCGGCGGCAGGACCGCCTTTGGAAAGGAACCCATCGGTTCCAGACAATATCGGGTATTAGCCGCCCTTTCGGGTGGTTGTCCCCGTCAAGAGGGTAGGTTAGCCACGCGTTACTCACCCGTCCGCCGCTCCGTCACCAATCATCATCCCCGAAGGGACTCAGTTCGGCTCGATCGCACGACTTACATGTGTTAGGCGCACCGCTAGCGTTCATCCTGAGCTGGGATCAAACTCTCTTGGTTTTATTCTTTGATTCGAGTTGATCTCTAAGTGATCAGGGTGTTCTCTCGAACACGTTACCACGCTATCCACTTTTCAAGGACCAACAGCAGCGGGAAGTATAGGCCCCCCTTCGAACGTTGTCAAGGAAGCGCATTTCTCGCTCCCTGTCTCGCCGTAGGCGATGTCGGTTCGAGGTGGGCCTCTCCGCTGGGGGCAGTATACTCCAGCCTATGGACCGAATGCTAGAGGATTGCAGCAGGATCGCCGTGCTCGCCGGAGGCGACTCGCCGGAGCGGGACGTGTCTCTCGTCTCGGGAGAAAGTGTCCATCGCACGCTCGTCGCACTTGGCTACAACGCAGAGCTGATCAAGATCGACACGCTCGACGATCTCGTTCCGCGCCTCGTCGGGGTCGACGTCGTCTTCTCCTGCCTCCATGGCGGCAGCGGCGAGGATGGCACGGTGCAGCTCTTGCTGGACGTCATGGGCATCCCCTATGCGGGCTCCGGCGCGCTGGCCAGCTCCCGGGCGATGGACAAGGGCGAGACGAAGGCGATCCTGGCGCAGAAGCGGGTTCCGACACCGCCCGGCCTCGTCTACGGCGGGCAAGACCTCGAGCGGTTCCTCGCCGCCGTCCGCGCGGAGCTTACCTTCCCCGTCGTCGTCAAGCCGACGAACAGCGGCTCGACGCTCGGCGTCCACATCGTCCGGAGCGGCGACGAGCTCGAGCGTGTCGCTGCATCCGTGCTTGACGAGCACAAGACGCTGCTCGTCGAGATGTTCATCCCCGGCCGCGAGCTGACCGTCGGCATCCTGCGCATCGACGGTCGCGACATCGCGCTACCGATCGTCGAAGTCCGTTCGCCCGGAGGCTTCTTCAACTACGAAGCCAAGTACACGGACGGCATCGCCGAGTTCCTGGCGCCCGCGCCGCTCGACGCAGCGACGACGGACGCCGTGCAGTCGGCGGCGCTGCGAGCACACGAAGCGCTCGGCTGCTACGGGTACTCGCGCGTCGACGTACGTCTCGGTGACGATGGGATCCCTTACGTCCTCGAGGCGAACAGCCTCCCCGGCATGACGCCGATGAGTGACCTGCCGCGGTCGGCGCAGGCCGCGGGAATCGGATATGAGGAGCTCGTCGTCCGCATGCTCGCCACAGCCGAAGGCAGGGCGCGGACGTGAGGATCACCCACATCGGCCACGCATGCTTCTTCCTCGAAGCGCAGAGCGCGCGCGTTGTGACGGATCCATTCGCCGACAGCGTCCCGTACCGCTTCCCAGCCATCGCCGCGGACGTCGTCACGGTGAGCCACGAGCATACCGATCACAACGCCGTCGAGCGAGTCTCGGGACCGGCACGCGGGGCACGAGGTCCCGGCATCCACAAGGTTGCCGGAGTGGAGATCGTCGGCGTCGCGTCGGTGCACGACGACGCAGAAGGAGCGAAGCGCGGGCCAAACACGATCTTCCGCTTCTCGCTCGACGGGATCTCGTTTGCCCACCTCGGCGACCTCGGCGTGCCGCTGGACGCGGAGCAAGTCACGGCACTCCAGGGAGTCGAGGTCCTGTTCGTTCCCGTTGGCGGCACTTACACGATCGACGCGCGAGCCGCGGCCGACATCGTGCGCCACCTTCCCGACGTTCGCCTGGTTTTCCCGATGCACTATCGCACCGAGCAGGTCGCCGATTGGCCGATCGCGCCGGTGGACGACTTCCTGCGGACCATGGACAATGTCCGCCACATCGGAAGCTCGAGCGTTGCGCTCACAAGAGAGACGCTGCCCGAAGCCTTGGAGGTGTGGGTTCTCGACCATGCTTAGCATTTCCGAACGCGCGAAGTCCCTCAAGGGGTCGCCGATCCGACGACTCACCCCGCTCGCCAACGCCGCCAAGAAGCGCGGCATCGCCGTCTACCATCTGAACATCGGCCAGCCGGACATCCCGACGCCGACATCGTTCATGGACGGCGTGCGCAGCGCGAAAGTCGACGTCCTGTCCTACAGCCCAGCAACGGGCATCGCCGAGACGATCGACGCGATGTGCGCGTACTACGCCGAACTTGGCATCCAGCTCGCCCACGACGAGCTGATCGTGACCATCGGCGGCAGCGAAGCGTTCTGCTTTGCCCTCCAGGCGACGTGCAACCCGGGCGACGAAGTCCTCATCCCCGAGCCCTTCTACCCGAACTACGTCGGCCACTCCGTGATGAATGGGAATCGTGTCGTGCCGATCACAACGCGAATCGAGGACGGGTTCCACCTTCCGCCGGTAGTTGAGATTGAGAAGCTCATCACCAAGCACACGCGAGCCATCCTCTTCTCGAATCCGGCCAACCCGACCGGCGTCGGCTACACGCGCGACGAGGTTGCCGGGCTCGTCAAGCTCGCCCTCAAGCACAACCTGTTCATCATCTCCGACGAGCCATACCGCGAGCTCATGTACGACGGCGGCGCCGTAAGCATCATGTCGTTCCCTGAGGCGGCACAGAACGCAATCCTCGTCGACTCCATCTCCAAACGCCTGTCGGCGTGCGGTGCGCGCATCGGCTGCCTCGCGACGCGCAACAAGGAGGTGCTGGCGGCGGTCAACAAGCTGTGCCAGATTCGCCTCTCGCCGCCGACGTTCGAACAGCTCGGCCTTGTCGCGTTCCTTCGCGACAGGAACCACAAGAAGGACATCGCTGAGATCGCGCGGGAGTTCCACGCGCGCCGCGACACGCTGTTCGCCGCGCTGCAGACGATCCCCGGAGTCGTGTGCAAGAAGCCCGAGGGCGCCTTCTACATCTTCGTCAAGTTCCCGCAAATCGACGATTCGGAAGAGTTCGCCAAGTTCTTGCTCACCGACTTCCAGCAGGACGGCGAGACGGTGATGGTGGCTCCGGGCGCCGACTTCTATGCCACCCCCGGCCGCGGCAAGGACGAAGTCCGCGTCGCCTACGTTCTCGAAGAGCCGAAGCTTGTCCGCGCGGTCGAGGTGTTGAAGGCCGGCCTCGCCGCGTACGTCGAGTTGAAGGCGGGCGTTGCCGCACGATAGGCCGACGGCCCGTGACGGTCAACGCGGCGAGACCGCTTCCGGCACGACGAAACAGCGACTCGACAAGGTCATCAAAGAGCGGCGCCTCATCCGCAGCCGCACGCGAGCGCAGCGGATGATCGAGGCCGGCCGCGTCAAGGTGAACGGCCAGATCATCGACCGGCCCGGGCACCCGATCGACCCGGAAGCCGAGATCGAGATCCTCGGCTACGAGGCCTACGTCAGTCGCGGCGGCGAGAAGCTCGACGCGGCGCTCGAGCAATTCCGGGTCGAGCCGAAAGGCCGCGTCTGTCTCGATGTCGGCGCCTCGACGGGCGGGTTCACCGACTGTCTTCTCCAGCACGGTGCGGTCAAGGTCTATGCCATCGACGTCGGCCACGATCAATTGCACCCCAAGCTACGCAGCGATCCGCGCGTCGTCGTCCGCGAAGGCCTGAACGCGCGCTACCTTGAGCCACGCGACATCAGCGAGCCCGTGGATCTCGTCGTCGCCGACGTCTCTTTCATCTCGCTCAAGCTCATCCTGCCGCCGCTTGTCGAGATCCTCGTTCGCGGCGGCGAGCTTGTGCTGCTGGTCAAACCGCAGTTCGAGGTGGGCAAAGACGCGCTGCCGCCCACGGGCGTCGTGCGCGATGCCGCGCTTCAGGCGCGCGCGCTGAACGACGTGTCTCGGTTCATTGACACCAAGACGCCCTGGCGCGTCATTGAGGACATGGTCTCGCCGATTGAGGGCGAGAAGGGAAATGTCGAGTTCTTCGTCCACGCTCGCTAGAGTCGCCGATCTGACCGAGGCCTGGCACGGATTCGCGGGCGCGACCTCCGCTGAGGGCGCGCAGTCCACTACGTGCGACCGCGGCGCCGCGGATGCTCCTCCGCCCGTCGCTCATTCCCGCGCTTGTAGTTGCCCGTGGTTCGCGCCATCAGCATCTGCTGATCCTCGAAGCACGCTCCCTCTGCATCGGCCAGGAACTCGCGCGCCGCATCCTGCCGCAGGTGCGTCACGATGCGCCCGCCTCTACGGATGAGGACATCGCCGCCCTGGGTTGTCTGATACGAGAACCCGAAGCCGACCGCCGAGTCTCCACTCGCCGGCTCTCGACTCGCTCGATCATCCGTGCGACGCACGCGATACCAGTACGGGTAGGCCTCGTGGAACTCCAGCTTGTTGTAGAGAGAAAGGGCCGGCGCATTGTCGAACATCACCTGAAGGTAGGCCCTCTTCGCGCCCATCTCGCACCCCCAAGCCATCAACCCACGCATGAGCCTCTCGCCGTGTCCGCATCGACGCGCGGCCGGGTCAACGATGACGTCGAAGATGCCGAGCCAAGCACTCTCGACAACACCCAGCGCGCACGCGACCGTCCGCCCGCCCTCCTCCACGGAGGCGAACGCCATCGGGAGGGTGATGCTGGCCAGGATCTCGTCGTGCAGCGCGCGGCGCTCCGCCGTGACATCGCCGATGCGGCGAAAGACCTCACGCCAGGCGATCGTTCGATCCCAAGAAGTCTCGATCGTGACAGGCACTCCGATGCGCGGCAGCTCTTCAGCAACGTAGACGGCCGTGCGCGCCTCGACCGTGTAGCCTCGCGCCGCGAGGCTCTCGTCCAGCACCTCGGGAAGGCTCGCCGGCGTCAGCTTGAAGATCGCTGGCAGTCCTCGCTCGTGGTAGAGGTGCTCGGCCGCGCCGATCTTCAATTCAAGATCGAGACGGCTTGGGTAGAGTGGGTGCACCGAGTTGGAGCGCCGCGTGTACCCGCCCGAGAAGCGGTGAACCCAGCCATCGTCCACGATCGTCTCGAGCGCCGGCCAGGCCTGCATCGACAGCTCCTCAAGCCGGCAGATCACCGCGCTCGCTCCGCGGGACTCGGCTTCCAGAACCCGCGCCGATCGAGCGCCTTTCCGACAGAGACGAGGCCGAGCATGATCGGGACCTCCCAGAACAGGCCCATCGTCGTGCCGAGCGCCGCGTACGAACCGACGCCATACATGGCCACCGCCGATGCGATCGCGATCTCGAAGTGACTTGACGAGCCGATGATCGTCGTGATGATCGCCTCGCGGTATCGGAATCTGAGAGCGCGCGTCGCGAGCAGGTTGAACGCAACGATCACCGCAAAGCCGAGAAGGAGCGGAACGGAGACGAGGAGAAGCTGGTCGAAGTGGTGAAGCAGGACTTCGCCGTTCAACGCGAACAAGACGACCAGCGTGACAAGCAGCGCGACGATCGCCACGTTGCCCACGAGCGGGCGATAGACCTTCGCGAACCATTCCACTCCCCTGGCGCGCACCAACAGCCACTTCGTAGAGACGCCGAGGACAAGCGGCGCGCCGATGAAGATCCCGGCCGAGATCGCAAGAAGCGCACGGTCGAGCGGGATGTTCTGGATCCCCGTCAGAAGCGACACGACGGGCACGTAGAGCACCATGATCGTGATCGTGTTCAGGCTCGTGTTCACGACGTTCTGTTCCTGGTTCCCGCCAGCAAGCTTTCCCCACACGAGCACCATCGCCGTGCACGGGCTCGCGCCGAGCAGGATGACGGCGACCATCAGTTCGGGATTCCCACGCAGGAAGAGGGCGGCCAGCCCGGCCGCGAGGAGCGGAGCGAGGATCCAGTTCGAGAAGAGCGTAAGGAGGATGGGTTTCGGGTTCCGCCGCAGCTTCCGCAACTCCGAGAACTGCAGGTTCAGCATCGCCGGGTACATCATGAGGAAGAGGCAGATGCCGATCGGGATCGATACGCCGTGAATCTGAAACGAGTTGATGGCCTCGCTGACGCTCGGCACGGTCTGCGACAAGAGCAGGCCGAGTCCCATGCACAGCGCAACCCACAGCGCTAGGTACTTCTCGAATCCACGCATCGTCCCTCCTCGTCCGGAAACGGCGCCGAGAACGGGGAGAATTGTACCCATGGCTCTTCACACGGCGACCCGCCCCTACGGGGCGAGTTGCGAGCCATAGATGCGCGAAGCTTGCACGGCGAAGTCGGCCAGCGTCAGCCGAAGAGCAAGTGGCTCCAGCACCTCAACGCTTCCCCCGTATGCGAGAAGCTGCGCGCGCGCCTCCTCAACCGATCTGAACGTCAGCCGGATGCAGTAGGGGCGCATTACGTCGTGAGGATCTGCTGCATCGGGCATCTCCTCCGGCGCGAGGGTCGCCTGCCGCAGGGCGTCAAACGCTGCCCGAGACACGCGCGCCGTCACAGTGAGTTGGGGACCGCTTCCTTCTTGGTCTCGACACCAGGCCGTCCAGAACTCCTCGAGGTCGAACCGCGCCGGGCGGCTGAACGTGTCTCGCAGGAGCTCCGCCTCGACGATGCCGACCGCACGGTCGACGCGCAGGCGTCCATCCTCGCCGGCCCACACGACATACCACGTCGTCGCTTTGGCCACGAGGCCGTACGGCGCAATCCGGCGGGACGAGCGGATCGTCCGTGCGCGAAGGAAGGTGGCCCTCACCCAGCGGTCCTCGAGGACGGCGCGATGAAGAAGCGCGAGGTACTGCGCAGGATCCGTCGGCGCGGCCCAGGGAGCTGAATCGAGGTGAACCCGCGGCTTCGCTCTTCGTTCCGCGCCGTCGCCCGAGGCCGGCAAGGCCGCCGACAGCTTGACGAGCGCGCCCTTCAAGTCGCCTCCGACACCGAGCTCGACGAGGGGCGCCGGAACGTTCAGCGAGAAGAGCGCAGCAATCTCGTCCCGACTCAGATGCACGAGGCGGTTTCGGAAGTCGTCCTCGAGCCAACATCCGCCGCCCGGGCCGGCCACGGAGTTCACCGGGAACCCGGCCACGCGGAGGGCGAAGAGGTCACGAAGGACGGTGCGACGCGAAACCTCGAGCTCGCGGGCCAGGTGGTCCGTGGTCAGGCGGCCTCGTGACTCAAGAAGGGCCAGCAGAAAGAGCAGTCGGTCCGCGCGCATGGAGCCTCCAGATCGTCATGATACATCGGTGACACAAGATGTCACTGTCTGCCGATAGGCTGCTCTCGGTCCGGCAGGCGGGCGTGGTGGTCACGCCCGGCTGCGCCGGGCGAGGAGGATTCGATGGCTCTAAAGGATGTACGAATCGTCGACCTGCCGCCGATGCGTGTCGCAAGCTCGCTCGGGTCCGGCGAGGAACCAGAGGACCAGGCGTGGAAACAGATGCATGCACTCGCTGCATCCGCGGGCATCCGGCTCGGGGAGAAGGGCGGCCAGACGTACGGATTCGACATTCCCAACCCCGCACCGGGGAGGAAAGACTACGGCTACGAGCTGTGGCTTCCCGTGGGAGCGGATGTCGAAGCGAAGCCGCCTGTCCAGATCAAGCAGGCACCGGGGGGCAAGTACGCGGTGGCGCCGTGTACTGGACTCTCGAACCTCGGCCGCGTCTGGGGAGAGCTTGATGCCTGGCTCGTGGACAGCCAATACACCTGCCCGCCGAACGGAGGCCAGTGGCTCGAGGCAATCCAGAACCCTCTGGAGCCCGATCCGGGCAAGTGGGTATTCGATCTCTATCTACCGATCGCCATCTGATCTCGGTCCGACAGGCGGGCGTGGCGGTCGCGCCCGCCTGTGCCGGGCGAGGAGGATTCCATGGCTCTGAAGGATGTACGAATCGTCGACCTGCCGCCGATGCGCGTCGCAAGCTCGCTCGGATTCGGCAGAGAGCCGGAGGACCAAGCGTGGAAGCAGCTTCTTCGGTTCGCTGCGACCGCCGGCATCGACCCGAAACAGAAGGGGTTCCAGGCCTACGGCTTCAACAACCCGAACCCGACGCCAGGGAGCGAGAACTACGGCTACGAGATCTGGCTCCCGGTCGACCCCGACGTCGAAGCCGCGCCCCCGATCCAGATCAAGCAGGTGCCCGGCGGCAAGTACGCGGTCGTGCGGTGTACGGGGCTCTCGAACATCGGGCGGATATGGGCGGAACTCGTCGCCTGGTTCGAGGACAGCCCGTACACCTGCCCGCCGAACTGGTACCAGTGCCTCGAGGCGCTAGAGAATCCGCTGGAGACCGACCCGGAGGAGTACGTGTTCGACCTCTATCTCCCGATCGCGGAGTGACAGCCGAGTGTCCAAGTACACGGAGGAAGTCTGATGAAGATCTACATCGCCGTCGATCTCGAGGGTGTGGCGGGCGTCTTCAGCCATGGACAGCAGTGCCAGTGGAAGGCGGGAAAAGGGTGGAAGGCGAAAGCTCCTGAGTCGCCCACCGGCTGGTACGCCCACTACTACGAGCAGGCGCGCCGCCTCGCAACCGAGGAACTGAACGCCGCCGTTCAGGGCGCGCTGGACGCGGGCGCGACCGAGGTGTGGGCGTGGAGCGCCCACGGCTCATTCCCGGGCGCGATCGACATCGAACTCGTCCACCCGGAGTGCCAGGTCGTGTACGCCGACGAGGGGGGGCCGATGGGGCATGACCGCTCGTTCGACGCGCTGTTCATGGTCGGCCAGCACCCGATGGCCGGGGCGCCGTACGGCCGTCTGGCGCACAGCTTCCACGGAGGCATTGTCGAGTTCTCGGTGAACGGCCGTGCGTGGGGCGAGACGGCCGCCACAGCATTCGAGTTCGGCCAGTTCGGGGCGCCACTTGCTCTCCTCTCCGGCGACCGGGCGGCGTGCGACGAAGCCGTGGCGATCGTGCCCGACGTCGTCACCGTACCGGTCATGCGCGGCCTGACGCCCCAGCCGAACCTGCTCGAGCCCGCAGCGACCGTCTGCCTCTCGCCGCGGAAAGCGCGCGAGCAGATTCGCGTCGGCGCCGCGCGCGCCGTCGAGCGGTGTCGCACAACTCCGCCGTTTGTCGTCGCGCCTCCATACACGGTCCGAACAAGGTTTGAGAGCGTGGCCTTCGCCGACCGCGCAATGAAGACATACCCGGGCCTCACGAGAGTCGACGAGACGACGGTGGAGAAGACGTCCGCCGAGCTCGAGATGATCCTGTAGTGTGTAGGGGAACAGCCCAGGCAAGACATCGAGGGAGGACTCTGTGTTCGAGATCATTGACCTTACGCGCCGACTGACCGGTCGCACGCTGCAATTCCCGGGCGATCAGCCGGGACTCGTTGCAGGCTGCGTCGACCTCGGCTGCCCGGACGTCCAGCTGACGCACTTGACGCACCTCGACCTCCATCTGGGCACGCACATCGATGCCCCGCTCCACTTCGTGCCCGGCGGCGCCGACATCGCTTCGCTTGAGTCTGTCCTGCGTCCGGGCATCGTCGTCCGCACGCGCGACCGCGTGATCCTGCCCAGCGTTCTCCCTGCCGTCACGCTGCGCGGGTGCGCGGTCCTTTTCGACACAGGCTGGGCCGTCTCCGCCGAGTCCTGCGCCTACTTCGAGGGGTTCCCGCACTTGTCCCCTGACACCGCCGCTGAGCTTGTCGCGCGTGGCGCCGCCCTCGTCGGCATCGACTCCCCCAGTGCCGACAAGGTTGATCCGACTCTCGAATGCCCGACTCACCGGATCCTTCTCGGAGCCGGAGTCCCGATCGTCGAGGGGCTCGCGAACCTCGATCGGCTGCCGGAGGGGGCTGGGGCTTTCTGGTTCGGGATCTTCCCTCTCTATCTCGAAGGCGCCGACGGGGCGCCGGCGCGCGCCGTAGCCTTTCTGCCTGGCGGCCCAGACGCGACGGACCAACTAGACTGAACCGGCACGTCAGGAGGTCCAGCATGACGATTCGTTTCCAGCACGTCGACGCATTCACGGATCGGCCGTTCGCGGGAAACCCCGCCGGGGTGTGCCTCATGACGCAGGACGCGCCCGCTGAGTGGATGCAGAACGTCGCCGCGGAGCTCGGGTTTGCGGAAACAGCCTTCGTCCGCCCGAGGTCGCACGGCGCCTTCGACCTGCGCTGGTTCACGCCGACCGTCGAGGTCGAGTTGTGCGGCCACGCGACCCTGGCAACCGCGCACACGCTCTGGGAGCTCGAGGTCTTGAGCCATGACGAGACAGCGCGCTTCCACACCAAGAGCGGCGTCCTCACTGCGGTCCGTCGCGACGGATGGATTGAGCTCGACTTCCCGGCCAGCGCAACGGAGCCCGTCCCGCCGCCATCCGGACTCCTCGATGCGCTCGGGGTGCGCAGTCTCTTCATTGGCAAGACGCGCTTCGACTACCTCGTCGAAGTCGAAAGCGAGCACGCCGTGCGACATGCGACCCCGAGTCACGCCGCGCTCCGCGATCTCGGCGTCCGGGGCGTGATGATCACGGCCCGCAGCAGTCGGCCGGAGGCCGACTTCGTGTCTCGCTTCTTCGCGCCGGGCGCAGGCATCGATGAGGATCCGGTCACTGGATCGGCCCACTGCGCTCTTGCTCCGTACTGGCAGGGGAAGCTCGGCAAGGACGACCTCGTAGGCTACCAAGCATCATCCCGCGGCGGGACGGTCCGCTGTCGCGTCACAGGAGATCGTGTGAAGTTGCGCGGCCAAGCCGTCACGGTCGTGCGCGGCGAGTGGCTGGCCGCCTAGTTCGGCGCCCCGTCGCCCTGCCGCGCCGCGCGCCCGAATGCCACATCGTGCCGTTCGTACTCCTCTTCCATCAGCGGGCTGGACAAGACGAAGTCCGCCGTCGATCGGTTGCACGCGATCGGCGTGTTGTAGACCACGGCGATTCGCAGGAGAGCCTTGACATCGACGTCGTGTGGCTGGGGCTCCAAGGGATCCCAGAAGAAGATGACGAAATCGAGACGACCTTCAGCCAATGCCGCACCCACCTGTTGGTCCCCGCCGAGCGGCCCGCTCAGGAAGCGCGCGATCGACAGCCCAAGCTCGGCCTCGAGGAGCGCGCCCGTGGAACCTGTCGCGTACAGCTCGTGACGCGCGAGCGTCCCACGGTTGTAGCGCGCCCAATCCAGCAAGTCGGCCTTGCGGTTGTCGTGCGCGATCAGGGCGATGCGCTTGCACCGCCCCATCTTGACTTCGTTGTCCATAGACTACCCCCCCGTTCGAGTCGCCAACCCGACGAAACGTCACGTCACGACGCGGCATCGAGCTCCGCGCGCAGTTGCGCCAAGCGCTGGGGCCTGTCCGCTGCGAAGCGGCGCAGCCCGTCGAGAATCCATCTCGGCGAGAGATGCGCTTCGTCCAGCGCCTCGGACAGCGTCCCGCCGGTTCGCCAGCGGTCGTCCCAGTCGGCACAGAGAGCGTACTCCTCCGCGATCGCGTGGAACACCCAGTCGTGCATCAGCTGGCGCGCCTGCGTCGTCACGACCGTGGAGTCGGCCCGGTCGCCCGGCGAGAGGACCGAGCTGCGATAGGCCGCCGGCTGTCGCGCGAACAGCTCGGGGCTCGTCGCGCAGACGACCTTCAGATTCAGATGCTCAAGTTCAGGCAAGAGCTCAATCACGCCGGCCATTGCGCTTGCCCCCTGCACGATCACCGTGCCGGCGTGTGGACGCGATGGATCGCAGGCACGCACCACGTAGGCGCCGCGCGCCGCATCGAAGTGAGGGGGGATTCCGAGACGCTCGCGATCCGGGACCGTCACCGGCGGTCGCGTCAGATGCAAAGCCACAATCGGAACGTCGAGCCGCAGAGCCGCCGCGAGCAAGACAGGAACCTCGTTGTGTTCCGACGGATGCAGGTTCACGATCTGCCCGCGCGGAAAGAGCTGTGTCACGCCGGGGGCGAAGATGCCGAAGTGCGTTCGGCTGTCATCGGCCGTCTCCGGGCCGGAGTGGCCGGCCACCCAGAGCACCTTGCCCGCCTTGAGCGGGCAGTCCTGGGCCAGCTGGCTGAACAGCCGGAACATCCCGTACTTGAGATAGGAGAACGCACCATACGTCGAGCACGCCCCCCAGAATCCGTCGAACTCGGCCTCGGGGTTCGCAGCGAGATTCACGGACGCCATGCCCACCATGAGCCCGGCATTCGCGAACTCGGTGATCTCTTGCGGCAAGAGCACGCCTTCCGAAGTCCCGTAGCGCTCGTACCACCCATACCCGGGGAACTCCCCGAACGGCTTCGCGAATCCGCTCACGCTCGTCGACTCCGCCAGGTCCGCCGAACAGGCAAGGAAGAGAGGTCGGCCGTACTCGCGGGCGCCAAATGCGTTGACCCACGCACCCCACGTCCCGAGCGCCGCCTTGTTGGGAATGGACGTCCCCGGGGGCACGAACAGCTCGGGCGGATAGCTGCGGGCGTCGAAGAGCCGCTCGTCTCGGAAGGGGTTGCCTCGCTTGCTGAGGCGGAAGGACGGAAGCTCGTCCGGCACGCTGTCGCCGATCTGAGCGAGCGTGTCGGCGAGGCGGTCGACCAACTCCTGGTCTCGAAGGAGGACGTCGATGACAGCCGCTAGGTTCGTTCTGAATTCCGCCTGCAGCGCCACGGGGTCTTCCGGCGCCTTCCCTCCGAAGTTTGTGAATGCCGCTCCGTACTTCTCGACGAACGGTCGTTTCGTCTCCCAGAAGAGGTCGGAGTTCATCTTGTGCGGCGAACCGTGGGATGCGGCGTCAACCTTCAGATAGCCCCTGCCCTTGCGCGTCGGCGCCCACAAGGCACTCGGCGCGCGCTGCCCGTCTGGCGCGAGGGTCATGTCGAGAAGCGCACGCGTGACGGACTCCCAGTCGCTTCCGTCCTCTGCCGCAAACACGCGCCAGCCGTGCGACGCGAGCCAGTCGTTCGGGGTCCCATAGACCGCGGCGCTCACCGGGTGCTCGTCGATCCCGTAGTCGTTCCAGTCCACAACGTAGTGCAAGTTGTCGAGACCGAGTCCCCAGGCGGAATTCCAGGTCTCGTGGTTGGCGCCGGGGGTGAGACCACCCTCGCCGTCGAACGCGAACACCTTCACCTCTCCAGCTCCAGCGCGCTTCAACGCCAGCGCTTCACCCGCAGCAGCGGGCGCTCCGTGCCCAGAAGGCCCGGTGTTGAACTTCAGGAAGAGCGTCTTCCCTGTCATCTCGGCGTGACCGGACAGCCCGCCGCGTCGTCGGAATCGCAAGAGGTCTTCCCATGTGAGCGCAGTCGAGAACCCATCCGGGACCTCATACCGCGAGTCGCCTGTCTGACTCCACTTCCGCCGCATCGCCTCGTTCAGCACGGCCAGTGTGCAGTAGACAAGCGGAGCCGTATGCCCGCACGCAAGGACGAATCGGTCGGCGAAGCGCTTTTCGGGATGACGGATGTCCCAGCGCATCGCGCCGCTGAGCAGGGTCGCCAGGAGCAGATGGACCTTCGATCGCGATCCGCCGGGGTGACCGCTCTGTCTGTAGTTGAGAACGATGTCGATCAGCTGATCGACGAGATCCTTCGTCTTCTCCCAGTGGACGAACTCCCTGCGGAGCCCTCCCAGTCGATTGTTGATCTCAGTGCGTTCTCTGCGGTCCATCGTCGCCATCCGGTCTGCTTCATCGTAGCGGCAGCGCACGGCCCGATCCACGGCGCAACGAGAGCCGCAAACTCTTCCCTTTCCGAGGCCGACTCGAGTAGGATCGCGAAGGGAGGGAGACGTGCGCATGACGGAAGACGCTTTCTACACCGCAGTAGGATCCTTCGTAGACAAGATGCTGGAGGAGTCCCCCGTGGCCGCCACGCAGTTCGGCGACCACCGGTTCGACGGTCACCTCGCCGACGCCACGCCGGAGGCGTTGCGCCGCCGGGAGACTCTGCTTTGCGACGCGGAACAGGAGCTTGCGGCGATGGACGTTTCGGGCTTCGGCCCCGACGCGGCAGTCGACCACGCGGTCGCCACCCGCCTCGTGCGCGTGTTCCGGCGGGAGATCGATCCCCTGCGAAGCCACGAGCGCGAGCCCGGCCAGGTTCTCGATGAGTGCCTCGGCGGAGTCTTCCTGCTGCTCATCCGCGACTTCGCACCGTTCCCGGTGCGGATGAGGGCCATCCTCGGCAGGCTGCGCGAAGTCCCGCGTGTGCTCGCCGAGGCCCGCCGGAACCTCGTCCCGGAGTCGGTGCCACTTGTCTGGGCCGAGATGGCGCTCGAGAGCGCGCAACAAGGCCGGGCGCTGTTTGCGCTCCTCGTGCCGTTGCTTGCGCTGCGCACGCCGTGGCTCCTTCCGCAGGCAGTGGCCGCCGGCCGCCGCGCGGCGAAAGCCGTCGACGAGTACGCTGCCTTCCTGCGCGCCGAGATCGTGCCAAGAGCGCGGGGCGAGTTCGCGATCGGCAAGACGTTGTTTGAAGAAATGCTCCGCGATCAACACCTCCTCGACCTCTCGGCCGACGAGCTTCTCGCCACCGGGCATCGCTTGTTCGACGAGACGCTGCGTTCGATGGACGAACTGGCGCGCAAGCTCGATCCCGCCCGCACGGCCCGTCAGATCCTCGATGAGGCCAAGGATCGACACCCCGGCGCGAAAGGGCTGCTTGAGGCGTACCGACACGAGGTGGCTCGCGCCCGCGCCTTCGTCATCGAGCGGGAGATCGCCACGATCCCCGAGGGCGAGAGCCTGCGAGTCGAGCCGACTCCCGCGTATCTACGGGGCGTCCTGCCGTACGCCGCCTACATGATGCCGGGAATCCTCGACAAGAAGCAGGAAGGCGTCTTCGTCGTGACCCCGGTGTCACGCGGCGCCACGGAGAAGGCGCGGAATCAGAAGCTCCGCGGCCACAACTACGCCAAGCTGCCGATCACGGCGCTCCACGAAGGATATCCGGGGCACCATCTTCAGCTCGTCTGGGCCAACCGGACGGCCACGTTGCCGCGCAAGCTCGCCTCGGCGTTGTCGAGCCTGTTCATCGAAGGCTGGGCCTTCTACTGCGAGGAGTTGATGGAGCAACTCGGGTTCCTCGACGATCCCGTGCAACCCCTCGCGCGCCGTAAGGACCAACTGTGGCGCGCCGCGCGGATCATCCTCGACGTCTCGCTTCACACCCGAGGCATGACAGTCGACGAGGCCGTCGCCTTCCTCGTCGACAAGGTCGGACTCGAACCAGGCGACGCGCTGGCCGAAGTGCGTCGCTACACGCAGAGCCCGACGCAGCCAATGACCTATCTCATGGGTAAGCTCGAGATCCTGAAACTCGTCGCCGCGTACAAGGAGCGCCATCCGGAAGCCTCGATGCGCGAGATGCACGACGCCATTCTGGCCTGCGGATCGCTGCCGCCGAAGCTGCTGCGTCAACGTCTGCTCAGCAACTAGGTGCTGAGCGGCGTGCTGCGATCTCTCGAACAGCGAACGCGTGGAAGTCATGCACGCCCTGGGCAAGTCCCGGATCCTCCGCACCGGACACACGCCTCTCGTAGGCGTCCATTGCCCGCTTGACAATCCACACCCAGCCAGGAGTGCGCTTCATTGCCCATGCCGCTGACGACGCCTTGGACGCGACCACGTCGCGCGTCTCCCAGCTGTAGAGAAGCCGACACAGGTTGAGGACGCAGTAGGCCGGATACTGCGTGAGATGGCGCGCCACGTAGTCCAGTTCGCCATCGAGCGCCCTGGCAAGCTCGGCCCACGCGGGGGCCACGTAGATCTCGCGCGGGTCTGGGCCATACAGAATGAGGACGCGACCCGCCAGCATGTGTGCGCGATGCAGCGCGAAGGATTCGTCCGA
>JBFYRA010000028.1:0-24072 GCA_041302485.1 Candidatus Bipolaricaulota bacterium | reverse complement strand
TCCCTGCGTTGTGCGGACTGCGCGGCGAGTGGTCGTGGCCGCGGCGCCGATCGCAAGGGCGACGTCCGGGCGAAGTTGGAGGGCGCGATCACGGATGGAATCGCAAAGCGAGATGAGCTCTGGAGCCGTGAGGCCTGCTACGGCGGGGTCGTAGTTGTCAATCGGCGAGGTTGCCGCTTTCGGGGCAAACGAGAACGTGGCCGCGTCTCCATAGGCGGCGGCGCGTCTCGCCCGGTCGAGGAGCGCAGGCTCGTCGGGACGGACGCCGCACGTCGAGCCCATCCGGCCGCCGTCGATGACGCGGAGGGCGACCGAGGCGAGGTTGTTGTCGACGATCTCCTGCAGTTCGCGATTCCCGTAGCTGACGCTGAGCGTCCTCTCGCGCACCCAGTGCAGCTCTGCCTGATCGACCGTGCCGCGTGCCTGCTCGATTGCGTCCTTCATCAGACTCCTCCCACCGTCACCCGGTCGATCTTGATGTGCGGAGCGCCCTTGCCCGACTTGCGATTGAGCTGCTGCGGGCCGCCCTTTCCGCATCCTCCGCGCTCGGCGAATTGCAGGTCGTCGCCGACCATTGAGATGGCGGCGAGGGTCGAGAACAGCTCGCCGGACATGTTGATGTCGCGGACAAGAGGGCCGATGCGCCCGTCCTCGATCCGGTAGCCCCACGAGGCGCCGAACGTGAACTGGTCTCCCGAGGTCTGGCCGCCCTTCGCGCCGCAGAGGTAATAGCCGCGGTCTATCGAGGCGACCATCTCGTCAAACGGCGTGCCCTGAGGCTCGATGTAGATGTTCGACATCCGGACGAGCGGCGTGAAGTGCGCGTCGACGGCACGCATGTTGGCCGACGGCGGTTCGCCGAACTCGGCCGCCGTCTCGCGCGAATGGAGACGTCCCGTCAACTTGCCAGCCGTGATCAGACGCGTCTTGCGCGCCCTGGACCCTTCGTCGTCGATGTCGTAGCTGCCGGGCAGCGCCAGGAGCGTCGGATCGTCGCTCACGTTGAGGATGGGGCGGCCGAGCGTCGTTCCGAGCTTGAGCCGGGCGCGGAAGTCCGGGTTGTCCTGCAGGCCGTCGGCCTCGGACAGGTGCCCGAACGCCTCGTGAATGAACAGGCCGGCCTCGCTTGGGTCGAGCAGTACGGGGAAGGTGCCGGCGCGCGCCGGTTCCGCGAGCGGCAGGTCCCTGGCGATTGCGACGAGTCGTGCGAGATCGTCTTCCCGCCCGTGAAGCCGGCTCACGTCCTCGCAGCCACCGAACGCGAAGCGCACGCGCTGGACGATACCGTCTCGTTTCGTGACGATGAGACCGTAGATCGTGACGTTGACCAGGTCGTACTCGACGGTCTGGCCTTCGCTTGTCACGAACGTGCGCGACGACACGAACTCGTCATACTCCGCCTCGGTCGAGACCACGGAGGGCTCGCGAAGGATCTGGTCGTTGTAGTGCGACACCAGCGCGAGCTTGTCAGCGAGCGAGAGCTGACCAAGATCGCGGCGCGCGCTGATCGGGAACGCGCCGCTCGTCGCCGGTCGCGGCGCAAGTCGGAGCGGCTGCGCCCGGCGAGATCCGGCGAGCTTGGCGGCAACGGCGGTGGCACGCGCCGTCGATGCGAGGAGGTCGATGTCGGACACCGAGGCCGTGGCCTTCCCGCCTGCGGCGTAGGCGCGCACGTGCCCGCCCGACGTGGCGTTCTCGGCGACGGTTTCGAGGGTCTTTCCGCGAAACAGGATGCGGGTCTTGCGGTTGTCTTCGTGCCGGATGTCAACGTAGTCCGCGTCGAGGCCGGCGAGGGCGCTCGTGAGATGCTCTTTCACAGATCACCACCGACGTGCGGAGATGGGGCGATGTTACGTTCCGCCTGCTGCCCCGGCAACGTTTCGCGAGGCGGCTCCGGCCAGGCGGCTCGCGCTGCGGGCGGACGGGCGTCCGGCGGCAGGATGGGGCGACACGGACGGGCGCGGATAGCAGAGATCCTGACGCTGTCTGCGCGCGCTGTCAGACGTCAGACGTGTTGAATCTCGCCACTTCGTACCCTACAACAGAAGCGTTAGGGGAGGCCGGGCTGGAGAAGACGGCTTCCGCGGGACGCTTCGCCGGGACCCAGACGACTCCGTGAGGCCGTCCCCGTTTTCTTTTCGCAGGCAGTCGGGAGGGAGAATGGAGAAGCCGGCCGTTGGAGAGACGTCGGGCTCCTCGATCGGGGTGGATCAGTCTCTGGTCGACCGCTGCTCGTCGATCGCCTACCGCCACGCGAAGGAGACGTTCGCCCACGCCACACCGGGAATCCGAATCGAAGGCGAGGACGGCGGCTTCGCCAACATCCTGCGGATCTCGGGAGCGCGCCTGGCGATCACATCCGACGGCATCGGGACGAAGATCGAGGTCGCGGAGCGGGTCGGGCGATTCGACACGCTCGGCACCGACCTCCTGGCGATGGTCGTCGACGATCTCGTCGCCGTCGGTGCGGAACCGCTTGCCGTGTCGAACATCATCGATGCGGACCGCCTCGACGCCGAGACGATCGACGCGATGATGCGTGGGCTAGGCGATGCCGCTCGGGCGTGCGGCGTCGCCGTCACGGGGGGCGAGATCGCCTGCCTCGGAGCGCGGGTCGGCGGTTACGGGTCGGGCTCGCACGTCAACTGGTGCGCGACGGCGCTCGGCGTCATTCCGGACGGGAGAGAGCCGATCAGCGGCAGAGCGATCGAGGCCGGAGACGCGGTGGTCGCGCTGCGAAACGTTGGGCTGCGTTCCAACGGCCTCACGCTCGCGAGGTCGATTCTGGATCGGGCTTTCGGACCGCTCTGGCACCTGGAGTGCGCGGTCGAGGGGCGGTGGGGCGATCTCTTGCTCTCCCCGTCTGTCGTCTACGCCCGCGGCGTCGTCGAGGTCCTTCGATCCGGCGCGGACGTCCACGGTATCGCGCACATCACCGGCGGCGGGATTCCGTCGAATCTCGGTCGGATCGTCGCCGGGCGCGGTCTTGGAGCAAGACTCGACACGCTCTACGCTCCCGACGCCTGGCTGATCGAGCTCGCGCGCGTGGGCGACGTTCGGCCGTCCGACGCCTACGGGCAGTGGAACATGGGGAATGGGATGCTGCTCGTGGTGCCGAAGGGTCAGGCTCAACGGGTCGTCGGAGCGCTGGCCGAACGCGGACTGGAGGCGCGGGTCGCGGGGGCGATCGTGCGCGGCGACACGATCTCGGTCGACGCGCGACCATGGGGCTTCGGCGTGCACGAGTACCCGGCGGGATAGGAGGGGGAGTGGGAGTCGAACACCTCACCGTGATGACGCGCGACGGGCGCGTCGATCCGGTCGGCGAGCGCGTGCGGCGCGACGTGAGGCTGGCACTTCAGTTCGACCCGGGGCCGATCGTGACCGCGAAGGTCTACTCGTTCTCGCCGGCGCTGTCCGACGCCGCGGCGGACTATCTCGAGCGGATCGCGCTGTTCGACCCAACCGAGCGCGAGGTCGCGGCGGGCTGCGGTGGCGCGCCGTCGACCGCGACCGCGTTTGTCGCCGTCGACAGGCGCCCCGGGGTGACGGACGATGAGGCGCAGACGTTGCGGACGGTCCTCGTCGACGCGTTCGGCGAGGCGTTCGCGTCATGCAGAACAGCATCCCGCGACGTGTACTGGTTCGAGACATCTCATCCAGAGGGGGTTCTGGAGCGCATTGCGCGGGACGTGGTCGGGAACCCGCTCGTGCATTTCCTGACGTTCGGCTGTCGCGACGAATACCGCGCGCCGGCGATCACGGAGCCGTCACGCTCCAGACCCACCATTGCGACCGTCCCTCTTCCCCGCGGCGCTGTGGCGCTCGCTCGTCTGTCCGAGGAGCGGCTGTTGGCGCTCGATCTCGCCGAGATGCAGGCGATCGCCGACCACTTCGTGCGCCCGGCGACGCGCGCGCGCCGCGCGGCGGCAGGCCTCGCAAGCGATCCCACTGACGGAGAGCTCGAATGCATCGCGCAGACGTGGTCCGAACACTGCCAACACAAGGAGTTCAACGCGCGGATCTCCTTCCGCGACGCCGCGTCGGGTCGCGACGCCGAGATCGACTCGCTGTTTCGCACCTACATCGTGGCGGCGACGCGGGCGGTCGAGAGTCAGCTGCGCGCCTGGGGCCAGGACTGGCTGGTCAAGGTGTTCGACGACAACGCCGGCGTCGTCCGAATCGACGCCGAGCGCGTGTTCGCCTGGAAGGTGGAAACGCACAACAGCCCGTCGGCCGTGGACCCCTACGGAGGCGCGATCACGGGCATCCTCGGCAACAACCGCGACCCGTTGGGCACCGGTCGCGGGGGAGGGCGTCTCCTGTTCAACACCGACGTCCTCTGCTTCGGCTGGCCGGACGACGACCGGCCTCTCTTGCCGGGCCAGCTTCATCCGCGGCGCGTGTTCGCCGGC
Source organism: Candidatus Bipolaricaulota bacterium (assembly GCA_041302485.1). Taxonomy (GTDB): domain Bacteria; phylum Bipolaricaulota; class Bipolaricaulia; order UBA7950; family UBA9294; genus CAIOGO01. The sequence goes on along the minus strand of JBFYRA010000028.1, from coordinate 19,657 downwards.
GTGCGCAGCGGAATCGAGGACGGCGGGAACAAGTCGGGCATCCCTACGGTGAACGGCGCGATCCTGTTCGATGAGCGGTTCGCCGGAAAGCCGCTTGTGTTCTGCGGCACCGGATCCATCGCTCCGGCCGCCGTCGCCGGCGCCCCGTGGTGGGACAAGCGCGTCGACGACGGCGATCGCATCCTGATGGTCGGCGGGCGCGTGGGGAAGGACGGCATCCACGGCGCGACATTCTCGTCGCTCGCGTTGGGTGCGGAGGCCCCTCGCTCCGCCGTGCAGATCGGGAGCCCTTACACGCAGAAGCTCGTCGCCGACTTCCTCGAGGATGTCTGCGCGCGCGGTTTGGTGAAGTGCGCGACCGACAACGGCGCCGGCGGGCTCTCGTCGTCGGTGGGAGAACTAGCCAGGCTGTCCGGCGGAGCGGAGATCGAGCTCGCGCGCGTCCCTCTGAAGTACGCCGGCGTGGAGCCTTGGGAGATCCTCGTCTCGGAGTCGCAGGAGCGGATGACGCTCGGGGTCGAGGAGGCGGCGGTCGCCGAGGTCCTCGCCCTTGCGGCGCAGTATGACGTCGAGGCGACCGAGATCGGGCGATTCACTTCGGACGGCGCCCTGCGTGCGCGCTACGAGGGGCGCCCTGTGGTAGATCTCGATCTCGAGTTTCTCCACCACGGCACTCCGCGCAAGCGCCTTGAGGCGGAGTGGGAGCCGCCGGATCTTGTCGAACCCGATGTCCCTGAGGACCTCGACTATGGCGACGTCCTGAGCCGGATGCTCGGCTCGTACGCGCTCTGCTCGCGCGAGCCCGTTGTGCGCCAATACGACCACGAGATCAAGGGGCGGACCGTCGTGAAGCCGCTGATGGGGCGTTCTGGCGAGGGACCGCAGGATGCGGCCGTGCTGCGGCTCGACTGGGCGACCTACCGCGGCGTGGCGGTGGCGAATGGGATCTGCCCGCGCTTTGGCGATATCGATCCGTACGCAATGTCCGCCGCGGCATTCGATGAGGCCGTCCGACAGATCGTCGCCGTGGGCGGGCGTCTGCCGCGCGCGGGCGCGCCGGAGCCTGCCTTCTGGTCGGCGAACGACAACTTCTGTCTTCCGAACGTCGTGTTCGACGCGGTGGAGAACCCCGATGGCAAACGAAAGCTGGGCAAGCTCGTCCGGATGTGCCAGGCCCTCTACGACGTCGCCGTCGCATACGGCGTCCCGCTCACGTCGGGCAAAGACAGCATGAAGAACGACTTCCGCGCTGCTGGCACGACGATCTCCGTCCCGCCGACCGTCCTGTACTCCATTGCGGCCGGGATCCCCGACGTTCGCCGTTGCGTGACGACCGACTTCAAGGCTCCGGGAGACGCGGTCTACCTCGTGGGACGGACCGAAGACGAGCTTGGCGGATCGGAGTTTTATCGGTTCCTCGGGGAGCTCGGACGAAACGTCCCGCGACTGCGCCCGGAAGCTGCTAGGCAGCGCTACGACCGGCTCGGCGAGGCGATTGCGATGGGCCTTATCGCTTCTTGCCACGACATCTCCGACGGCGGGCTCGCCGTCGCGCTCGCGGAGTGCGCGTTCGGCGGGCCGCTTGGCTTCGATGTCGATCTGTCCCGCGTGAGTCCGGCCGACCGGCCGCACGTCGCCCTGTTCTCGGAGACGACGTCGCGGTTCGTCGTCTCGGTGCCGCGGGGAATGGAGTCCGCGTTCGAGGCGGCGCTTGGCCCAGACGCGATCGCTCTCGGGCATGTCAGCTCCGGCGGGCGCGTTCGGGTGACGATGGGACGGCGTGTGCTTGTGGATGTCGAAACGGCTTGGCTGTCAGAGGCGTGGCGACGTGGGTTCGAGGCGGTCCTATGAGCGTCGTACGTGCCCTCGTACTCGCGGGATTCGGCATCAACTCCGAAGAGGAGACCGCCGCCGCGTACCGCCTGGCGGGGGCCGAAACCCACGTGGTCCATCTCGCGCGGATCCTGCGTGGCGACGTCCGCGTCGAGATCTTCGATGTCATCCACATTCCAGGCGGCTTCTCGTTCGGCGACGATCTCGGGGCGGGACGGGCGCTGGCGAATCGATTCCGCACGCGACGCCTGCCGGGCGGCGAGACGCTGCTCGACGGACTCCGGCGCGTCGCGGCCGACGGCGGAATGGTGGTCGGGATCTGCAACGGGTTCCAGGTTCTCGTGCAGGTGGGGCTCCTGCCCAACGTAGGAGGGCGCTGCGAGCCCGAGGCGTCGCTCCTCTCGAACGCGTCCGGGCGATTCGAGGACCGATGGGTTCGCCTGCGCGCCAATCCACGCGCGCCCATCCGACTTTGGGAACAGAGCGATCCGTTCGAGGCGCCGGTGAGGCACGGCCAGGGCCGCCTCGCCTTTCGAGACGACGGCGTGCGGAAGGGGATCGTGGAGCGAGGTCTTGACCTCTTCTCGTACTGCGACGCGGAGGGGGAGGCGACCCTGTCCTACCCCGCGAATCCGAATGGCTCAGAGCTCGCCGTTGCGGGTCTATGCGATCCGTCGGGCCGAGTCGTCGGCATGATGCCGCATCCCGAGGATCACCTGTCGGCATTCGTCCACCCGGACTGGCCACGACGCCTGCGCGAGCGTGGGTCGCTCGACGCGGCGGGCGATGGAGTCGACGTGTTTCGATCGCTCGTGCGCCGCGTGGCGGCGCAGAAAGAGCTCACGTGGCTCAAGGGCGAGGAGGAGGAAGCGTGGAACGGAAGATTCAGCGCGCGCTGATCAGCGTGTCGGACAAGACGGGCGTTGCGGACCTCGCTCGCTCGCTCGCTGCGCACGGCTGCGACATCGTGTCGACGGGAGGCACGGCCCGTGCGCTCGCCGCGGCCGGCGTGCCGGTGATCGAGATCTCTCGCGTGACCGGGAACCCGGAGGCGTTCGGAGGGCGGATGAAGACGATCTCGTTCGAGATCGAGTCGGCGATCCTCTTCGACCGCGACCGCGATGCGGCGGAGGCCGCGTCGCTCGGCATCGTGCCGATCGACCTTGTTGTCTGCAACCTGTACCCGTTCCGCGAGGCGCGCGACGCCAATGCGCCGCTCGACGACCTTGTCGAGCAGATTGACGTCGGCGGACCGACGATGATCCGCGCTGCGGCGAAGAACTACCGCCACGTCGCCGTGCTCTGCCGGCCGAGTGACTACGAGCGGTTCGCCGCGGAGCTTGACGCGACCGGTGGTGCGACGTCGATCGAGACGCGGGAACGCCTCATGCGCGAGGCGTTCCATCACACCGCAGACTACGACGCGGTGATCGCCGAGGCTCTGGACGAGCGCTTCGGAGAGGCCTCGCTGCGCCTCGCGTTCCGCGGCGCCAAGCGTCTGCGCTACGGGGAGAACGCCCACCAGGAGGCGGTCCTATTGCGCGAGACGGGGGCACTTCACTCGCTGTGCGACCTCGGCGTGCTGGGAGGGAAGGAGCTGTCGTACAACAACATCGTCGACCTTCACGCGGCGCTAGACGCCGTGCGCGACCTGGAGCCGATTGCCTGCGCAGTCATCAAGCACACGAACCCCTGCGGGCTTTGCCAGGCGGCAACCGGGCGGCAGGCGCTCGAACTCGCATGGCGCTCCGATCCTGTCTCGGCATTCGGTTCGGTCGTCGCGTTCAATCGTTCACTCGATCGGAAGACGGTCGAATTCCTCGAGCTCGACGCCGCCGATCGCGCTCGACGGAAGTTCGTCGAGGTTATCGTCGCCCCGTCCGTCGCGCCGGAGGCGGTTGAGTACCTGAAACGGAACGAGAGCCTGCGCATCGTGGCGCTCGACCCCGCGTCGCTGCCGCGCGGGCGCGACGTCAAGGTGTTGGCGGGCGCGGCGCTCGTGCAGACGAGCGACGCGGCGCTCTGGGAGCGCGTTGACGTCGCGACGAGGGCGGCGCCCTCCGGAGTCGGCGTCGAAGGCAGCTCGTTCACTCGGCTCCTGCGATTCGGCACGATCGCAGCTCGGCAGGTGAAGTCGAACGCGATCGTCCTCGTGGGAGAGAAGGACGGCGCGCTGCGACTGCTCGGGATGGGCGCAGGACAGCCGAACCGCGTCGTCTCGACGCGGCTCGCCGTGGACAGAGCGCGCGCGACGCTCGCCGCGGAAGGGCTCGATGAGTCTGGCATCCGCGACGCGCTTGCCCGCGCCGTGCTTGTCTCCGACGCGTTCTTCCCGTTCCCGGACAGCGTCGAGGCGGCCGCCGCGGCCGGAGTGAGGCTCTTCGTCCAGCCGGGAGGATCGATCCGCGATCGCGAGGTCGTCGCGCGGGCGGACGAACTCGGCGTGTCGATGATCGTCACCGGGACGCGGCACTTCCGGCACTAGGAGGAGTACATGAACGCGCTCTGTCAGTTCAGGACACCACAGCTCAGACTCGTCCATCGAGGCAAGGTGCGCGACAGCTTCCGCATCGATGCGTCGACCCGGCTCATCGTGGCGACGGACCGGCTGTCGGCGTTCGATCAGGTGCTTGAGACGCAGATTCCCGGGAAGGGCGCCGCGTTGACTCGCATGGCCGCGTGGGCGTTCGACGCGGCGCGAGACGTCTTCCCGAACCACATGATCCGGCGGGTCGGCGAACAGGGCATGCTTGTGCGCGAGGCGGAGCCTGTACGGCTCGAGTTCGTCGTGCGTGCGTATCTCGCCGGCTCGGCGTGGCGGGCGTACGCGCGCGGCGAGCGCACCGTGTCGGGAGTTCGTCTGCCCGACGGGTTGGCGAAGAACGCGCATCTTCCCGAGCCGGTCGTGACCCCGACGACGAAGAGCGATCACGACGAAGCTATCGCGGCGCGCGACATCGTTCAGCAGGGCCTGCTGTCTAGACGCGAGGTCGCGGAACTCGAGCGCGCGAGCCTCTCCGTCTTCCGCTTCGCCGCGGAGATGCTCGAGCGGCGCGGGATCCTGCTCGTCGACACGAAGTACGAGTTCGGCCGCATCGACGGGGAGTTCGTCCTGATCGACGAGATCCACACGCCGGACTCGTCGAGGTTCTGGCGTCGCGAGAGCTACGAGCGCGATCCGGAGTCGGTCGAGGCGTTGGACAAGGAGTACGTTCGCGCGTGGCTGCTCGGCGAGGAGGCGCAGGGACGACGTCCATCGTCTCTGCCGGGCGAGGTCGTCGACGAGACGGTGCGACGATACGGGGAGATCTGTCGGCTCGTGACGGGCGGCGAGCCTCCGGTGGACACTTCGGGCGAGGCTCTGGTGCGCGATCTCGTCCGCGAGGCCGTCCTGCGCGACGGGTGCGTCGTCATCGTGATAGGGTCTCCTCGCGATCGAGATCACGCCGAACGGATCGCCGCAGCCCTTGCCCCGTACGACGTGGCGGTCGCGACCCGCGTCGCGTCGGCGCACAAGACCCCCGGGCGCGTGGCCGACCTGGCGCGGGAGCTCAACGCGGCGCGCGAACCGATCGTCGTGATCGCGGTCGCCGGGCTGTCGAACGGGCTCGGAGGCGCGCTGGCGGCGAACCTCATCCACCCCGTCATCAACTGTCCGCCGTACCGCGATGAGGCGGATCTCCTCATCAACCTGCCGTCGTCGATCATGATGCCCGGACGCGTCCCGGCGATGACCGCCGTGCGTCCGGAGAACGCGGCAGCTGCTGCGGCGCGCTGTCTGCAACGGCCGCGCCTGCGCACGACGTTGGAGCAAGAGATGGCCGAGGCTCGGCGCGAGATCGAGGACGCCGACGCGGGAGAATTGCGATGAGAGTCGGCGTCCTCGGGTCGGGAGGTCGCGAGCACGCGTTGGCCTGGGCGTTCGGCCGGAGCTCCATGCGTCCCGACGTGTTCTCGCTTCCCGGGAATGGCGGCACGGAGAGGAACGTCGACGTCGATCCCGGCGACCCGGACGCTGTGGCCCGGGCGGCCGAGGCGCTGCGCCTGGATGTGCTCGTGGTCGGGGGCGAGGAGCCGCTCGCTCGCGGCGTCGTCGATCGGCTGGCGGGGTCTCGGACGCTGGCCTTCGGCCCGACGGCGGCCGCGGCGCGCCTCGAAACCTCGAAGACCTTGGCGAAGGGATTCCTGGATCGGCACGCAATCCCCACCGCGCGATGGATGGAGGTTCACGATGAGTTCGGCGTCGCCGAGGCGGCTCGACGGTGGGGACGCGTCGTCCTCAAGGCGGACGGACTGGCCGCGGGAAAGGGCGTCGTCGTCTGCGAAGAAGAGGCCGACGCGATTCTGGCATGGAGGGCGCTTCGGGCGGCGCGGCCCACGGGGGAGCCGATCCTGGTCGAAGAACGGCTCGCGGGTTGGGAGATCTCGCTGCTCTGCGTGACCGACGGGCGGGTGGCGGCGCTCCTCCCGCCAGCTCGCGATCACAAGGCCGCGTTCGACGGCGGCCGGGGCCCGAACACGGGGGGCATGGGCGCGGTGGCGCCGGCGCCCGAGTGCACGAGCGAGATCGAGGCGTGCGCAGTCCGCCGTATTGTCGAGCCGACGCTCGACGGCCTGCGAGCTGACGGCGTCCCGTACTGCGGGTTCCTATACTTCGGCCTCATGATCACCGCGGAGGGGCCGAAGGTGCTTGAGTACAACGCACGCCTGGGAGACCCGGAGACCGAAGTCCTCGTGCCGCTCCTCGAGGTCGATCTCCTCGAGACGATCGTGGACTGCACCGAGGGGCGGCTGTCGGCGGGGCGGCTGCCGATCTGCGACGGCGCCGCGGTCGACGTGGTCCTCGCCGCCGGCGGGTACCCGGGGCCTTGCGCGCGCGGAGACATCATCCGCGGACTGGATGATGTGGACGACGGAGCGCTCGTTTTCCACGGCGCGACGGAGCGAGACGGCAGCGAGTGGCGGACGGCCGGCGGCCGCGTCCTGCACGTCGTGGGGCGCGGCAGGACGGTCGCCGAGGCGTCCGCGGCGGCGTACCGGAGTGCGGAACGCGTACAGTTTCCCGGTCGCCACATGCGCCGTGACATTGGGCGGGAGCTGCCGTGAAGAAGCGCGTGGCGATCCTTATCTCGGGACGAGGCTCGAACCTCGAGCGGATCCTGTGTGAAGTCGAGACAGGCGTGTTAGCCGGCGCGTGTGAAGTGGTGTCCGTGATCTCGAATCGAGCCGACGCGGGCGGACTCGCGATCGCCGCGCGGCATGACGTTCCGACCCGCGTTGTGCCTTCGGCCGGGCGGTCGACGCTGGCGTACGGGCGCGATCTCCTCGCCGCGCTGGAGCCTCTCAGCGTCGACTACGTCGTTCTTGCGGGGTTCCTGCGCATCCTCTCGCCGGACGTGGTCGCGCGGCATCGCGACCGCGTCGTGAACATCCATCCCGCGGACACGGCGGCCTATCAGGGAGCGCATGGCTACGAGTGGGCGTTCGACAGACGTCTCGAGGCGACGACGATCACCGTGCACCTCGTCGACGAGGGGCTCGATACGGGGCGCGTGCTGGCGCAGCGCGTCGTCGACCTCGACGGGGCGACGACGTTCGACGACGTCGTGAGACGAGGACTCGAAGTCGAGCATGCGCTGTACAGCGAGACGCTCGCGCGCTTGTTCGCGGGCCGGCTCGGTCGGGAGCCGGCGTCGGACTAGGGAGGAACCGTGTGCGGGATCTTGGGCATCTGGGGGCGCGGACCGGTTGCTGCCGAGCTGATGCTCGGCCTGGCCACGCTGCAGCACCGCGGTCAGGACGCAGCGGGCGCGATCACGTTCGACGGGTCCTTCCACGTCAAGATCGGCCGTGGCCTCGTCGGTAGTGTGTTTGCCGACAAGCACCAGGAGCGACTCAAAGGAGCATGGGGGCTCGGCCACGTTCGCTACGCCACGATGGGGACAACCGAGGTCGAGGACGGCCAGCCCGTGCACGTGAGTTATCCGTACGGCCTGGCGATGGTGCACAACGGCAACGTGACCAACTTCGCCGACGTGAAGGAACGACTGTGCACCGAGCACCACCGCTTGGTCAGCACGTCGAACGACGTGGCGCTGATCCTGTATACGTTCGCCGCCGAGCTGGAGAAGCGGGATCTCCGCTCGCTCTCGATCCCTGATCTTTTCGCCTCGGTCGAAGCCACGCAGAGGGCCGTCGCCGGCGCGTATTCGGCCGTGTGCCTCGTCGCCGGGCGCGGGCTGCTCGCGTTCTGCGACCCGCACGGCATCCGCCCGCTCGTCCTCGGCCAACGCCGGACGGAGTCCGGACCGGAGTTCGCATTCGCCTCGGAGACAACTTGCCTCGATTTCCTCGGATTCACGGACGTCGAGGAGATCGGGGCCGGAGAGGCCGTGTTCATCGACGTGCAGGGGACCGTGCATCGTCACTGCGGCGTGAAGCGCGAGCCGGCGTTCTGCGTGTTCGAGTTCATCTACTTCGCGCGCGAAGACTCCGTCATGCGGGGCCGAGTCGTCGCGCGCGAGCGCGAGCGCATCGGGCGTCGACTGGCGGGCCCCCTGGCGGCTGCGGGGGCGCGACCGGACGTCGTGATCGACGTGCCGTCGTCAGGCTACTTCTTCGCGGCCGGGCTCGCTGAGGAGTCCGGCATTCCGTTCCGGCGGGGGCTTGCAAAGAACCCCCACATCGGTCGGAGCTTCATTCAACCGACCGACGCCGAGCGCCGGCGCAGCGTCCGGCTGAAGCTCAATCCGATCCGCGGCGTCGTCGAAGGCTGTCGCGTCGCGGTCGTCGACGACTCGATCGTTCGCGGCGTGACTTCGCGCCGCTTGGTCGAGCTTCTTCGCGCCGCTGGCGCGCGCGAAGTCGTGATGGTGTCCGCGGCGCCGCCGGTCCGCTTCCCGTGTCCTTACGGCATCGATATGTCGACGCGGGACGAGATCATCGCCTCGCGCCGCTCCGTCGAGACGGTGCGAGAGTTGATCGGAGCCGACGCGCTCGTCTATCAGACTCTGGACGACCTCAAGGCGCTCACCGCGGACCTGCCCAGCTGCATGGCGTGTTTCTCCGGCGAGTATCCGACGCGGCTGTCCGGCGCCGACCTCGAGCGCGTCGAGCGGGAGAAGACCGAGTCTGGCCGCGCCGGTGCGATCTGCTAGAGCAGGGCCTCGACCATGGCGCGCGATAGATCGGTCGGGTGCCCGACGAAGCGGATTACGCCCTGGCGGTCGAGAACGAACGTGCGCGGGATCCCGACGTCGTTCGTCGACACGCCGTAGAGTTGGGCGATCGGGTTTCCTCCCTTGCCGCCCGGTTCCCAGACGCTGACGAACCGCTCGAGGCCGGCCTCGGCGAGGTACTCCACGGCATCCTTCTCCTTGATGTCCGTGCTGACGACGACGCCCACGAGCCCGCGCGATGCGTAGGTTCTGAGGAGACTGTCCAGGTGCGGCAACGTCGCCCGGCACGGCGGGCACCAGGCGCCCCAGAAGTCGACGAGTACGACCGATCCTCTCGTCGCCGACAGCGTGAAGCCGCCGCCGTCCGTCGTGTGCGCCGTGAAGTCGGGCGCGGTCTCGCCGAGACGAATGCCGATGGGAGGTCCTGAGTCATCCACCGTGATGTCCACGGCGTCGGTGGCCGTCATACCGCGGTCGTCGACGACCGCGAGCACGGCACGGTAGGTGCCGGCGGCGCCGTAGACGTGATGGATGGCGACATCAAACTCGCCTCCGGACTGCACGGGCGACGCGTCGCCGAAGTCGAGCTCGAACGTCATCGGACGGCCGAGTGGGTGGGTCGTGTACGACAAGTCGAACGCGGCGTCGAAAGGCGCCGGTCCGGTGACGACGGCCGTAGCGAGCACAGGGACGGGATTCTCCCCCACATCGCACCCAGACAGAGCTCCCGCGAGGAGCGCCAACCCGACGGGTCCTGTCAGCCTCAGCCATCGCCTTGGTGTCATAGTTCAGAGCTTGCGCGTCCCCCGTGTGTCGGCCAACGACGGCTGCACGCCCGACATCCGACACTCGTCCTCGGCTGGGGGCGACTCGTGTCCCTGTCGCCGCGCGGTCGGATGGTCGTGCACGTGCAAAGCCTGCGTCTGGCTTGCGTTTGACTCACGACGGGGACGCCGCTATGATGCCGCGTGATCTGCTCATGACGCATCGAGCCCACCGCACCATGCCTCTGATCATCTATATTCGGCTGCCCCTCTAGGGGCGCCCTCTGACTTCGTTCTTCTGTTCGCGTTTCGATTCTGGAGAGATTGCCGTCCGGACAAGGAGTGAGCGTGAAGCGTTACGAGAAGCTGATTCGGGATCCGATCGCCCGCGAAGAGGCGGCGCTGGCGTTGTGGGATCGGGACGACGTCTTTCGCGCGTCGCTGCGGCAGACGAAGGGCCGTCCCTCGTACGTGTTCTTCGAGGGGCCGCCGACGGCGAATGGGCGACCGCACTTCGGCCACCTGATGCCGCGCGTCTACAAGGATCTGTACCCGCGCTACAAGACGATGCAAGGCTTCTACGTCGGCCGCAAAGGCGGCTGGGACACGCACGGTCTCCCGGTCGAACTCGAGGTGGAGAAGGAGATCGGCGTCAACAGCAAGCCCGAGATTGAGGCATTCGGCGTCGAGCGGTTCGTCGCGCTGTGCAAAGAGTCCGTCATGCGCTACAAGGCCGATTGGGAAGGCATGATGCGCCGGATGGGATTCTGGGTCGACCTCGAGAACGCCTACGTCACGTACACCGATGAGTACATCGAGTCGGTGTGGTGGGAGCTCAAGACGATGTTCGGCCGAGGTCTGCTCTACAACGGGCACAAGACGCTGCCGTACTGTCCCCGCTGCGGCACAAGCCTTTCCTCCCACGAGGTCGCGCAGGGGTACCGTACCGTCGCCGACCCGTCGATCACGATTCGGATGCCGATCGTGGGCGATGGCGACGCCGAGTTCCGCTGCGAGCCGGGAATCCGGACCTCCCTTCTCGCCTGGACGACAACGCCGTGGACGCTCCCCGGAAATGTGGCTCTGGCCGTCGCCGCCGACGCTCCGTACGTGGAGGTCGAGCAGGGCGGCGAGAGGTTCGTCCTGGCCAAGGCGTTGGTCGACACGGCGCTCGGGGGCGAGCACCGACGGATTCGGGAGTTCCGCGGCGCGGACCTCGTGGGCCTGCGCTACGAGCCGCCGTACCGCCTGACCGACGCGCCCGCGGCGCACCGTGTCTACGTCGCGGGGTTCGTCAACATGGAGGACGGGACGGGCATCGTCCACATCGCGTGCGCGTTCGGTGAGGACGACTACCGCTTGGGTCAGGAAGTGGGACTGCCGTTCGTGCAGCCCGTCGACCTCACGGGGCACTTCACCGCGGAGTTTGCGCTGTGTGCCGGAGCGTTCGTCAAGGACGCCGACCCGGCGATTGTCGCCGACCTGCGCGAGCGCGACATTCTCTTTCGCACGGCGGCGGTCGAGCACGAGTACCCGTTCTGCTGGCGCTGCGACACACCCCTTCTGTACTACGCGATGGACTCGTGGTACGTCCGGACGACGCAGTTCAAAGAGGAGATGATCGCAAACAACGCCACGGTCCACTGGCATCCCGATCATGTCGGCGAAGGGCGTCTCGGGGACTTCCTCGCGAACCTCAAGGACTGGGCGCTGTCGCGCGACCGCTACTGGGGCACGCCGCTGAACCTGTGGGTGTGCGAGGCATGCGGGGAGACGACGGCGATCGGTAGCCGCGCCGAGCTCGTGGAAGCGGCGCTCGACCCGGAGCTCGCGCGGACTGTCGAGCTTCACCGGCCGACCATCGACCGCGTCGCCGTGCGCTGTCCGAGCTGTGGTGGGAAGGCCGAACGCGTGCGTTACGTGATCGACACGTGGTTCGACTCCGGCAGCATGCACACGGCGCAGTGGCACTACCCGTTCGAGCACGAAGAGGAGTTCCGCTCAAGCTACCCGGCCGACTTCATCTGCGAGGCGATGGAGCAGACGCGCGGTTGGTTCTACACGTTGCTTGCTACGGGGACGATCCTCCACGGAGGGGCTCCCTACCGGAACTGCATCGCCACGGGCCTCGGCCTCGACGAGAACGGCCAGAAGATGAGCAAGAGCCGCGGCAACGTGCTTGACCCGTGGATGGCCATCGAGCGCTACGGTGCGGACTGCATCCGTTGGTATCTCTATTCGTCGAGCGCACCGTGGAAGTCGCGCCGGATCGTCGAGACTGCTGTGCAGGAACCGCTGTACCGCTTCCTCGACACGATCCGCAACACGTATGACTTCTTCGCGCTCTACGCGACGATTGACGGCTATGACCCGGCCGACCACGCGTTGGATGCCCGCCAGCTCACGGTGACGGATCGATGGGCGAGGTCGCGGTTGCAGACGACCGTGCAGGCGGTGCGGGACGCGCTGGACGCTTACGATGTCGTGGCCGCCACCGTCGCGCTCGAGAGCTACGTCGGCGACCTTTCGAACTGGTACGTGCGCTTGTCCCGCCGCCGGTTCTGGAAGGGCGGCATGGGGCCGGACAAGGTCGCTGCCTATGACACGTTGCGCGGCGCGCTGGTCGCGATCGCCAAGCTTGCCGCCCCGTTCGTCCCGTTCATCGCGGAAGCGGTCTATCAGAATCTGCGCTCCGACGCCGACCCGACGAGCGTCCACCTCGCGACGTACCCCGAGGCCGACGACACGGAGCGGGATGCCGGCCTGGAGGCGGAAATGGCGCTTGCGCGCTCGATCGCCGCGCTCGGCCACCAGGCGCGGCACGCGGCGCAGATCAAGGTTCGGCAGCCGCTGGCGCGCGCCATCGTCGTGCGACCGACGCTGGCGCTGTCGGAAGACGTTCGCTTGCTGATCGAACAGGAACTCAACGTCAAGCGGCTCGACGCGGCCGGCGACGCGACGTCGCTGTCGTCCCTGTCCGCGCAGCCCAACTTCAAGACCCTCGGGCCGAGGCTCGGCGGCGTCGGGCAGAAGGCCGCGGCGTGGATTAAGGCGCAGTCGGCGGAAACGCTTCGCGATGCGCTGTCGAGAGGTCCGCTGCAAGTGGAGCTCGACGGACAGACCGTGCAGATTCTGGCGGACGACGTGGTCTTCGCGTCGTCTCTTGCCGACGGGTACGTCGAGGCGGCGGGCGGCAGCGAGCGCGTGCTGCTCGATGTGCGGCTCGATGACGAACTGCGTCGTCAGGGGACGTTCCGCGAGGTCGCGCATCGGATTCAGTTGGCGCGCAAAGAGGCCGGGCTCGACGTCACCGACCGGATCGTCCTGTCGTACGAGGCTGATCCCGAGCTTGACGCCGTGATGACCGAGCACAAGGACGAATTGGCTGCCGAGGTGCTTGCGGTCGAGATCCGCCGACAGGCGCCGGGGACGTCCGCCTATCGCGAGACAATCGAGCTCCCCGAAGGACGGCTAGAGATCGGACTCGCGCGGGCAGCGGCGGACTAGGAGGTTGAGATGGCCACGGCCGTTCTGGGACTCCAGTGGGGCGACGAGGGGAAGGGCAAGATCACGCACTTGTTGGCTGCGTCGGCGGCCATGGTCGTTCGCTTCAACGGCGGGCCGAACGCCGGGCACACGGTCATCGACCGCGGCGTGAAGTTCGGAACGCACCTCTTGCCAGCTGGGGCGTTCTACGCAGGCGTTCGCTCGGTGATCGCGGGCGGTGTCGTCATCGACCTCGGCATCTTGCGCGAGGAGTACGATGCCGTGGCCAAGCACCTCACGGCGCACGGGATGTCGGCGCCGCGCCTTGTGCTGGCCGAGAATGCGCACCTCATCTTGCCGTATCACCGAACGCTCGAAGACCTGGAGGGAAGCGGGGCGAAGTTCGGGACGACGCGGCGCGGGATCTCGCCCGCATACCGTGACAAGGCGGCGCACGTCGGGGTGCGGATCGGCGACCTCTTGCGCCCACAGCAACTCGAGGAGCGCATCGCGTGGAGGCTCGAACTCCTCTGCCGCGAATGGCCGAACAGCGACGAACTCCGCCGGGTGGATGCTCGGACGATCGCCAGAGAGCAGATCGCGCTCGGCGAGCCGTGGATTGACGGGATTGCCGACGCGTCGCTCGTCGTGGGCGAGGCGCTCCGCGAGGGCGCGGATGTGTTGTTCGAGGGCGCGCAGGGGACGTTGCTCGACGTCGACTTCGGCACGTACCCGTACGTGACATCGTCGACCACCTTGTTCGCCGGGATCGCGAGTTCCGTCGGCGTCGACTCGGGTCGCATCGAGCGTCGCCTGGGAGTGACCAAGGCCTACCAGACGCGCGTCGGGGAAGGCCCGTTCCCCACGGAGCTCGGGGACGAAACAGGCGAGCGACTGCGCGAGCGCGGGGGCGAGTTCGGGACCACGACCGGCCGGCCGCGGCGCTGTGGCTGGCTCGACCTCGTCGCGCTGCGCTACGCGGTGCGACTCAACGGGATCACCGAGCTGGCGCTGACCAAACTGGACGTGCTCGACGGCCTCGATGAGCTGAAGATCTGCCGCGCGTACCGGTTGGGCGGCCGCAACGCGAGGGAGTTCCCGCTGTCGGGTGACGGCCTGGCTGAGGCCGCGCCGATCTACGACAGCATGCCGGGCTGGTCGCGGCTCGGCCGGCCTGCATCGTGGAACGACCTCCCGGCTTGCGCGCGTGATTACGTGGGCGTTATTGAGGAGGAGGCCGGCGCCCCAGTGACGCTCTTGTCGTTCGGACCTGCGCCGGAAGACACGTTGCGTAGGGCGCTTTGAAACAACGAGGGAGCGTCGGTATAATCGCGCCTCGAACTGGATCCTCTGGAGGAGTACGAGCATGCAACGGACGTATGTCGCGAAGAATCAGGAGATGGGCACGAGCTGGGACCGCGAGTGGTACGTCGTGAACGCCGACGGCAAGCGTCTCGGGCGGATCGCGACGGAGATCGCCACCATCCTGCAGGGCAAGCACAAGCCCATCTACACGCCGCACGTCGATACCGGCGACTACGTCATCGTCATCAACGCCGAGCGCATCGCGCTGACCGGGCAGAAGTGGGACGACAAGTTGTACCAGCGGCACACCGGGTACATGGGCGGGCTGAAGGAGCTGTCGTACCGGAAGCTCATCGCCAAGCACCCCACCCTCCCGATGCGCGAGGCCGTGCGACGCATGCTCCCCAAGTCAAACTTGGGGCGCCAGATGCTGCGCAAGCTAAAGATCTACGCCGGCCCGGTCCACCCGCACTCGGCCCAGGAGCCGAAGGATCTGGAACTCTAGGACTCTAGGGCACCGGCGCTTCGAGCGGCACCCGACGGGACATTCGTCCCGGGTCGTTACGACAAAGACGGACGGGCGCGTCGACACCGTTCCTTCTTCCCCCCGACGGCGGTAGCTAGACTCCGCATGGCAATTGGAAGTCTGCCAGGGGTGGTGGAGAAGAATATGGATCGAACGCGCGGAATCGCCAGGTGCGTCGCTGTCGTCCTTCTCGTCGTCGCGCTGGCCGCCGTGGCGGCGCAGGGTCGCGGGAGGGTGGCCCTTTTCGTCCAAGCCGCGGCCGCCGTGCCGTCCGGCGATCTCGAACTGATCAGGAATTACGCCGCACAGCGCTGCTCGATCATCTCGGGCGGGGAAACCTGCTCGCAAGGCGACCTCATGCTCGCCCAGCGCGCGGCCAACGCGTACATCGGGAACAGCCTCACGGTTGAGGCGGTGCAGAGGTTGGCGTCGACGCTCGGCGCCGACCACATCGTGATCCTGCGGATTGTGAGCTGGGAGAACGACATCTCGTATCGTCCGGAGCGTTCGCTCTTGCTTCTCGGGGCGACATCGTTCCTCGACACGTCGTTGCAGATCCTCATCAGCCCGCTCGGGCTCCTGTTCGGCATGGAGCGAAAGGCCTCGGTCAGCCTGTTTGCAACGGTATTCAGCCCAAGGGGGGATGTCGAGTTCACGACGACGGTTTCCGCCGACGATCGGCCGCTGTTCTCGCTACTGACCGCCGATCCGGTCGAGGCGGCGAAGAAGGCCGTCGATGCGGCGATGTACCAGATCGTCGTGGCTCTGTAATGAAGATGGCAATCGCAGATGGCGCCTCGCGGGAGCGTAATCGCTGTTACAGACTTTCCTAGAGGGCATCTGCTAGAGTGGAGCTGAATTCCTGCTTCGCGCAAGAAGAAGAGATGCATACGCCAACAAAGGAGGTAGCAATGAGGGTGCGCAAGGTCAGCCTCTTTGGCCTTCCCCTCTTCCTGGCGGTGGTCGTTCTCCTGGTGCCGTTGGTGGGCTTTGCCCAAGGGAGCGGCTTCTACACTGTCAGTCAGGGGGCAACGCAAGTTCCAATTGTTCCGCTGGCGAACGCCGGCGAGCCGTCCGCGTTCTACAAGATCACGAACATGCAAGCGGCGACGGGGTTCGAGAAACCCAGCACCGCGATCCTGTTCCTCTATCAGAACACGCTGAACGGCCAGATCTCGCTGTTCGTCATCCTGAGTGCGGCCGGCGGAACCGCCGGGTCCACCAAGATCACCCTGTCGGGAGTCCCGGCGGGGGCGAAGTGGCAGGTTCAGGATGATGGTGCCGGGGACTTCCGCGAGGTGTGGGCGCTGACCCCGCCGACCGGCAGCGCGTCGTGGACGTGGGATCAAGGGCGCGGCGACGGCCTGGTTCTCGGTCCTCTGGGGACCGACTTCCAGCTCTCGCTGTTCCCCGAGTTCACGGCCGGAATCACGGACGTGAGGTTCCTGTCCGGAGATCGCGTCGCGCCGCAGACCATCACGCTGAATCGGCTCGACCCGATCATCGTCGGGGCGGCTCAGAACCAGCCGCCGGCGGTCTCGTTCTCGGTCTCGACCGCGGACGCGCGCGTCAACCAGCCGATCACGTTCGATGCGTCGACGTCTCGCGATGCCGACGGCTCGATCGCGAAGTACGAGTGGGACTTCAACGGGGACGGGGTCTTCGATCAGACGACGACCGCCGCGACCGTGAGCTACACGTACGCGTCGAGCGGGACGAAGAGCGTCACTGTGCGCGCCACCGACAACGAGGGCGCGACGGGCCGCGGCACGCAAACCGTGGTCGTGGGCGACCTCGCTGTACGCGTCACGCGAACCATCTCGACATCGGCCGCGCTGCCCGGCAGCACGTTCCTCGTCGTGGTCCGGATGGAGCCGCAGATGGACGTCGCCGGTGTCGGACTGCAGGAGAACCTGCCGGTCGGCTGGCAGATCAAGCCGCTCGAGAACGCCGGAGCGGCGTTCAAGCGGTCCACCGTCCAGTGGATCTTCGTGGACCAGATTCGCGCCAACACGACCAAGGTCATCTCGTATGAGCTGACGGTCCCGCCGGCGTCGCAGTTGATGACGTCGACGTTGCCGGTGTGCTTCACGCTCACGGGCACGTTCCAGGCGATGTCGCCGTTCATGGAGATCCCGGTCGAGGGCGAGTCGAAGGTTGAAGTCTCGTCGTGCCTGCCGCTCAAGGAAGCGGTCGCGCACCTCGTGCCCCGCATTGGGATGGACTCCGAGGACACGATCGACCTTCGCCTGTCGCAGAAGATCGACGCGCTACAACTTGCCCGCGCGCTCGAGATCTGGCAGAACGACGAATCGGTGCCCTGGACCTGCGGCGCGACGATCAGTCTGGAGCAGATGAAGGAGCTGTCGGCGTACGCCTATACGTGCACGCCGGTCGACCTTCCGCTGCCTCTCGTGCCTGCGGCGCGCATCAACGCCGTGCGTACGATTCTTGCGCCGGTGCCGTGCAACAACGTCTTGTTGAACTACACGGGCCCCGGCGGCGATCGTGCCGGCAGCACGTTCACCGTGAAGGTGGAGATCTGGGCCGACCAGGACCTCTACGGTGTCGGACTCGATGAAGACGTTCCAGCCGGCTGGAAGGTCATTCCGGTCGAGAACGATGGCCTGACGTACAAGCGGTCGCAGACCCAGTGGGTCTGGCCGACGAAGCTTCCGGCCGGCGTCGTGAAGACGATCATCTACCAGGTCGAGGTTCCGCAGTCGGCGGCGATCGAAATTGCGGCGAGCGACCCGTGCTACGCGAGCTCGAACGACCTCTACGGTGTCGTCGACTCGGCGCTGCCGTGCATGGACACGGCAGTCACCGGCGATTCCGGGGTGGACGTGAGCGAGTGCGTGTCTGTGCTCGTCGCGATCTCCCGCTGGGATGTGATGCGCGACCAGCTCGACATCACGCTGTCCAACAGGATCTCGTTCCTGCAAGTCCAGCGCGCCATCGCGTTCTGGCTCGAGGATGAGGTCGTGCCCTGGACGTGCGGGCAGACGGTCGGGTACCACATGCTGAAGGAAATCATCGCCTACTGGCTCACTGGCACGGACATCTGCGATCCGCTTCCGCCGGCGCCGTTTGGCCCCTGCGATCCGGACGCATCCGTGTGCAGTGGCAGCTAGCCTGATCGGGCGCGCTCGGCGCGCCCGAGCGAGGAGATGATCATCCATGAGAACGACCACGAACACGGCGAGGGGGAAACCCCTCGCCGTCCTCTTTCTCTTCCTTGCGTTGGCGTGTACCTCTGGGGCGGTGTGGGGGGAGGGGTCGCTGCAGGTAGAGCAATCGTTGAGCCCGACGGAGATCAACGTCGTCGGGGCGGGAGCGAAGCCGGACACGACGACGGTCGGCATCACGCTGCGCGGTGAGACGGGGCTTGATCGATACCCACTCGACTGCGTCCTCGTGATCGACACATCGGCGTCGGCACGGCTCGGCGAGGCGAAGGCTTTTGCGTTCGAGTTCATCAGCCAGTTGGAGGGCGTCGACCGCGTCGGCGTCGTCTCGTTTGGAACGACGGCGAAGCTCGACGTCCCGCTCACGCCGGAGAAGTTGGATGCAAAGATGGCGATCGGCGACCTCACGGCGGCGAACAAGTCCGCGTTGGGAGCCGCGCTGCAACTCGCCCGGCAGGAGCTGCAACGCTACGGGCGCGAAGGAGCCGTGCTCGCGATCGTCTTGATCGCAGACGGCCAGAACAACGTCGGCGCCGCGCCGACGATCGAAGGCATGGTCGCCGGGGAGACCGGGATCCGGATCGTGACCGTCGGCCTGGCTCCGATCATCAACCAGACCCTGCTCTCCGGCCTGGCAGAGCAGTCGGGCGGTGTCTTCGTGAAGGACCTGTCGACGGAGACGGCGGGCGCGATCGCCCGGCACCTCGAGACGACAGCTTCGGCGACCGATGTCACGGTGACGAAGCACGTACCGGCCGGCTTGCACTACGTCGGGGGAACCCCGGCGGCGCAGACCCGCGCCGAGCGGGATGGATCGACGACGCTAACCTGGCGCGTGGCACAGATTGGGCTCGGCCAGGTCGTGCGGATCGACGCGCGATTCGACGCGCCGGCGAAGGGCAACATTGCAACGGACGACCTGTCCAAGGTGACGTACCGCGACTTCCGCGGTGTCGCGAGGGAAGCCTCGCTCTCGCCGCTGGTCGTGTCGGTGAGCATGCCCAACCGAGCGCCGGTTTCAGGCTTCTCGTACGAGCCTGCGGCCCCGGCGGCGACCGAGGTCATCGAGTTCCGCGACACCTCGCGGGACCTGGATGGCGATGCGATCGTCCGCTGGACATGGGACTTCGGCGACGGGACGACGAGCACGATTGCGCGCCCCGAGCACAGCTTCGGTGCAGCCGGCAGCTACTCCGTGTCGTTGCGCGTCGCGGACAGTCATGGACTGGAGTCCGAGACGACGACCCGAGCGGTCGTCATTGCGGACGGGCGGCCGGTCGCGCGGCTCGCGCTGCGTGACGCTGATACGGAGCGCGGCCTGACCGCGGCCCTGATCGGCGGCGAAGTGCTGCTCGATGCCAGCGGGTCGACCGATGT
>JBFYRA010000020.1:0-38957 GCA_041302485.1 Candidatus Bipolaricaulota bacterium | reverse complement strand
CTCGCCGTGCGAGCTCGGCGGAGAGATCGAGCCGGATAGGGTTGGCGTTGATCTCAAGTGCGCAGGCGTGCTCGGAGGCGGCGCGGAACACGAGGTCCCAGTCGGCGTCGTAGGGCGGGCGCTCGCCGATCTTGCGGCCGGTGGGGTGCGCAAGGCAGTCGACATGCTCGTTCGAGATCGCTCGCAACAAGCGCGCTGTCGTCTCTTCCTTCGTCTGGCGGAAGTGCGAGTGCACAGAGGCGATGACCCAGTCGAGCTTCGCCAGCAACTCGTCGGGCATGTCAAGCGTGCCATCGGGCTGAATGTTCACTTCAATGCCGCTCAGGACGTGGAAGTCGCGAAGCCTCTCGTTGAGCGCGGCGATCTCCTCGATCTGCGCCAAGAGGGTCTCCGGCGTGTGCCCGCCGACGACTTCGGCGAACAGCGCGTGGTCGGTGATCGCGATGGATTCGAGTCCGCGCCCGCGTGCCGCCTCGACCATCTCCTCGAGCGACGCCGTGCCATCGGATGCCGTGGTGTGAACGTGCAGGTCGCCTCGAAGGTCGGACAGCTCGACGAGCTTCGGCAGGCTGCCCGCTCCGTGTCCAGCCAGCTCCAGCTCGCCCGCGTCCTCGCGAAGCTCGGGCGGGATCGGTTCGAGGCCGAGCGCGCGGTAGACGCCATCTTCCTCGCGACCTGCCAGTGTCTGACCTTCGCCGGCATAGAGCCCGTACTCGTTGAGCTTCCAGCCCTTCGCGATGGCCAGCTTGCGCAAGGCGATGTTGTGCGCCTTCGAGCCGGTGAAGTATTGGAGCGCCGCGCCGAACGATTCGGCGGGCACAATGCGCAGGTCCACCTGCATTCTACTGCCCAGACGCACCGACGATTTCGATTCGCCGTGCGCGAGGACTTCGGCGACATCGGAGAGGCCGACGAAAGCCGCGGCAGCTGCCGGGGGATCGTCGCTCACCGCGAGCAGGTCGAGGTCGCCGATTGTCTCGCGGCCGCGGCGCAGCGATCCGGCGAACTCGAGCCGCTCGAAGAGTCCGGTCTCCCGCAATGTGGCGGTGAGGCTCTCGGCGAGCGGCAGCGCGAGGCCGAGGAGGATGCGGCCCTCAACACCGCGAGTCTCGACAAGCCCGCGCAGGATCTTGGCTTCGGTCTTCTCGCCGAGGCCCTTCACGGTCCGCACCTTGCCCTCGCGCGCTGCGATCTCAAGATCAGCCAGCGACCTGACTCCCAGCGTTTCGTAGAGCAGCTTCGCCGTCTTCGGGCCGACACCCTCGACGCGCGTCAAGGCGTAGAGGTCGATCGGCAGTTTCGCCTTCAGCTCCTCGTGATAGGCAAGGTGGCCCGTCTCGACGATCTCGGCAATCTTTTTCGCGATCGCCTCACCGACGCCGGGAAGCTCGGCGTGCGCTCCCGATGCGACGAGGTCTTCGATCGGCTCGCCGAGGGACTCGACAACCTCGGCGGCGCGGCGGTAGGCGCGAGGCTTGAACTGAATGCCGTCGAGGTCGAGCAGATCGGCGATCTCGTACAGGATTCTGGCGACGAGTGCGTTTCTCACGACGAGGTCCTCCCGCGCCATCGGGGCCGGAAGCCGCACTCGTTCAGATCGGAGACCATGCGCCATTCTCGCCCAGCATCGGGCGCGCGCCAACCCGCAACCTCTTGCCGGACTCGACGGCCTCGCGTACTGTCGCCGCATGGCGTACCGCGAGCGTTATGGGGAGAAGGCCGCCTTCCTCTATCGCCTTGCCATCGATCCGATCGTGCGGCCACTGCGGCCGCGGATCGCGGACGTTCTCGGCGATCGCCGAACGCAAGCCGTGCTTGATGTTGCGTGCGCAACAGGAGCCCAGGCTCGGTTCCTCGCAGCGCGAGGCTTGCAGGTCGTCGGAGTGGACCTGTCACTCGCTATGACCACCAGCGCAGCGCGGCGATCCCCCGAGATCCCCTTCGTCTGCGCCTCGGCCCTCAGCCTCCCGTTCCCGACCGACTCGTTCGATGGAGTCATTCTATCGCTCGCTCTCCACGAGCACCCCGAAGAAGAGCGACAACTGATGGTCTCGGAAGCCCTGCGCGTGCTCCGTCCGCGGGGCACGCTCGTGATCGCCGACTTTTCTCCGCCCCGGCGCGCTCGATGGCATCTACCTTGGCAAGTCATCCGTGCCATCGAACACACGGCGGGACCGGAGCACCGTGAGGGCTTCATCGACTACGTCCGGCATGGTGCGCTGGCGGGCCTCCTCGCCCGATTGGCGCTCGTTCCGGATGACACCCGGGCATCGCATTTCCGATGCATCTCGATCGTCGCTGTGACCAAACCGCCCGCGGGAGAGCCCTAACGCCCGAACGGGCTCTTGGGCACGACCGTGATCCCGCTGTCCGATAGCGTGTAGAGCTTGGCGTCGGTCTCGTGGTCGTAGCCAATCGTCGCCCCATCGGGCACGACGACGCGCTTGTCGAGGATCGCGCGACGAATCCGCGCTCCGCGGCCGATCACAACGCGGTCGAGCAGAACCGACTCTTCGACGTGGGCGCCGGACTTGACGACCACGCCGGACGAGAGGACGGAGCGCACGACGGTGCCGCCGGAGATGATCGCGCCGGACGACACAAGCGAGTCGAACGCGGCACCCGGGACGTCGCCGTCGCCGCGCACGATCTTGGCCGGGGGCTTGGGACGGTTGACGGTATGGATCGGCCAGGTGCGATCGTAAAGGTCGAAGCGGGGCACAACGCCAACCAGGTCCATGTGCGCGTCGTAGTACGAGTCGAGTGTTCCGACGTCGCGCCAGTAGACGCCCGTGTTGCGGTTCCCAAGCTCGAACGGGAACGCGTAGACGCGCCGGCGACCGATCATCGCCGGCAGCAGGTTGCGGCCGAAGTCGTGGTTCGAACCCTCGTTCTCGGCGTCGCGGTCCAGCTCTTCGCGCAGGACGTCCGGACGAAACACGTAGATCCCGAGCGACGCAAGGCACTGGTCAGGCGAGCCGGGCATGCCGGTGGGCCGCAGCGGCTTCTCCTCGAACGCAACGGCGCGGGAATCGGCGTCGACGACCAGCTCGCCGAGCTTAGCGCGCACTTCCTCGCGGTGCAGACTCATCACGGCCACGGTGACGTCAGCGTCCTTCTCGCGGTGGAAGTCCATCATCACGCGGTAATCCATCTTGTAGACGTGGTCGCCGGCGAGGATCAGGATCGCCGAGGGCTCATTGTGCTCCATTGCGAAGCGCTCGACGCAGTACCAGTTCTGGTGGATCGCGTCCGCGGTCCCGAGGTACCAATCTGTGCGGGTCCGCTGCTGCGGCGGGATCGTCTGGAGGAACTCGTCGAGCGCCGGGCTGAGTACGGTCCAGCCGTCGCGGACGTGCTCCTCGAGCGACAGCGACTTGTACTGGGTCAGAATGAAGATGCGGCGCAGGTTCGAGTGAACGCACGAAGAGAGCGCGAAGTCGATGATCCGGTAGTGGCCGCCGAACGGCACGGCCGGCTTCGCTCGATCGCGTGTGAGCGGGAGAAGTCGTTCGCCGCGCCCGCCGGCAAGGATGAACGTGAGAACGTCGCGCATGGCTCGCTCCTTTCCGCTTGCACCACGCTTCACCAGGCATCGGACATGCGCGCCGCGCCCTCTGCCGGTCCGATGCTTCGGCGCCAAGTCGCATGTCTCGCGACTCGACGCCCATGCATAGCGGATTCGCGCCGCCCGGTCAATCGCTTTGGTCCCCGGCCGCCCGGCGGCATACACTGCAAGGACGCGGAGGGACAATGAGCCAAGGGACGAAAGCGCACACGCAATCGCCGTTTCGGTTGAGCGAGGACGACGTCTATCTCTTCGGTGAGGGAACGCACGTGCGCCTCTACCAGAAGCTGGGCGCACACCTGACCTCGGAAGCCGGCGCCGCCGGCGCGTCGTTTGCCGTTTGGGCTCCCAACGCCGAAGAGGTCCACGTCATCGGCGACTTCAACGCGTGGAAGCCGGGCAAGCATCGCCTGACGCCGCACGGAGCCTCCGGTGTGTGGGAAGGATTCGTGCCGGGTGTGTCAGCGGGCGCGAAGTATAAGTACCACCTGCGCCCGCGCGGCACCAGGGCGTGGCTCGACAAGGCCGATCCGTTCGCGACGCACACCGAGACTCCGCCGGCCACGGCATCGATCGTCTGGGACCTCGCGTACGACTGGCACGACGCGGATTGGATGGCCGAGCGGCGCGCGAGGAACGCGCTCGAGGCCCCCGTCTCGATCTACGAGGTTCACCTCGGCTCGTGGATGCGCGATCCGGCGAGTCCGACAACGTATCGCGACCTTGCGCCACGCCTCGCCGACTACGTCGAACGGTTGGGATTCACCCACGTCGAGTTCCTCCCGATCATGGAGCATCCGTTCTACGGCTCGTGGGGCTATCAGGTCACCGGGTATTTCGCGCCGACAAGCCGCTACGGAGCCCCGCAGGACTTCATGGCGCTCATTGATCTTCTGCACCAACGCGGGATCGGCGTAATCCTCGACTGGGTCCCGTCGCACTTCCCAAAGGACGACGTCGCGCTCGCCCGATTCGACGGCACGCACCTCTACGAGCACGCCGACCCGCGACAGGGACTTCATCCGGACTGGGACAGCCTGATCTTCAACTACGGACGATCGGAAGTGCCGGCGTTCCTGACATCAAGCGCCCTGTTCTGGCTCGACAAGTACCACGTCGACGGCCTGCGCGTCGACGCCGTCGCATCGATGCTCTATCTCGACTACTCGCGCCGCGAGGGCGAGTGGATTCCGAATCGCTACGGCGGGCGCGAGAATCTCGAGGCGATCGACTTCCTCCGCCGCCTTAACCAGGCCGTGTACGCAGAGTATCCCGACGTGCAGACGATGGCCGAGGAGTCGACGGCGTGGCCGATGGTGTCGCGGCCGACGTACGCTGGCGGACTCGGGTTCGGGATGAAGTGGGACATGGGCTGGATGCACGACATGCTCCTTTACATGTCGAAGGACCCGGTGCATCGCCGCTTCCACCATAACCTCCTGACGTTCCGACTCCTGTACGCGTTCCATGAGAACTTCGTGCTTTCCCTCTCGCACGATGAGGTCGTCCATGGCAAGGGTTCGCTCATCGGCCGCATGCCGGGTGACGAGTGGCAGCAGTTCGCGAATCTGCGGCTTCTGTTCGGGTACATGTACGGCCAGCCGGGGAAGAAACTCCTGTTCATGGGCGGTGAATTCGGGCAGTGGGGGGAGTGGGATCACGAGCGCGGGCTCGACTGGCGCGCGCTTGAGGGCGAGTTGCAGCGCAAGCTCCAGCGCTGGGTGGCCGACCTGAATCGGCTCTTGAGAGCCGAGCCAGCGCTCCACGAGCGCGACTTCTCGCCGTCCGGTTTCGCGTGGATCGACTGCAACGACGCGGACGCGAGCATCATCAGTTTCCTGCGCCGCGGCGCCGCGGACGGCGACCAGGTAGCCGTCGTAGCCAACTTCACTCCCGTTCCACGCAGCGCATACCGCATCGGTGTCCCGCACGGCGGGTTCTGGCAGGAACTGCTGAACAGCGACTCCGACATCTATGGCGGAAGCGGCATCGGCAATCTCGGCGGCATCGAGGCAGAGCCGATCCCGTTCCACAGCCAGCCGTTCTCGGTCTCGCTCACGCTGCCGCCGCTGTCCATCCTCTTCCTCGGAACGAGGTCGCCGTCCGCCGCATCGCAGGGAGCCTCTCGATGACCGGGATCGACCGATCCGTTTTCATCCACGGGCACTTCGTTCAGCCGCCGCGCCCGGCTCGTCCCATGACGCGGCGGCGTGAGGATGGCATCTCCCCGGCGGATGGCATCTCCCCGGAGGTCTCTCGATGACCAAGGTTGACCGAGCCGTCTGTATTCACGGGCATTTCTATCAGCCGCCGCGCGAGGACCCCTGGCGCGAGGCGATCGAGGCGCAGGACTCGGCGAGCCCCTTCCACGACTGGAATGAACGCATCGCCGACGAGTGTTATGCCCCGTGCGCGAGGGCACGACTGCTCGACGGCGACGGCCGGCTGCGCCGCATCATGAACACGTACGCCCGGATGAGCTTCAACATCGGCCCGACTCTGTTCTCGTGGATGGAGTCCGCCGATCCGGCGACCTATCGTGCGATCCTCGACGCCGACCGCGACAGCCAGGCTCGGTTCTCCGGGCACGGCGGGGCCATCGCGCAGGCTTACGGCCACGCGATCCTTCCTCTTGCGACGCGGCGCGACAAGCAGACGCAGGTCCGGTGGGGTCTCCGCGACTTCGAGCTTCGCTTCGGACGCCGCCCCGAGGCGTTGTGGCTGCCGGAGACGGCCGTCGATCTCGAGACGCTTGAGGTCCTCGCCGCCAATGGGATGCGCTACGTGATTCTCGCGCCGCACCAGATTCGACGCGTGCGCCCGATCGGCGCCGGCGCGTGGCACGCGGTCGACGCCGGAACCCTCGACACGACGCGACCCTACGTCGCGCATTTGCCGTCAGGCGCGTCGATTGCCGTGTTTGCGTACAACGGAGCGATCGCCCACGGCGTCTCGTTCGGCGATCTGCTCGAGGACGGCGATGGATTCCTGCGCCGCCTGGTCTCCGCACTTCCGTCGAATGGCGGACTCGTCCACATCGCGACCGACGGCGAGACCTACGGACACCACCATCGCTTCGGCGAGATGGCGCTGGCCTACGTGTTCGAGCGCCTCGAGGCGGCGACCGACGTGCGCCTCACGAACTACGCCGAGTGGCTCGACACACACGCGCCGACGGATGAAGCGGAGATCGTTCCCGCCACGGCGTGGAGCTGCGCGCACGGCGTCGAGCGATGGCGATCCGACTGTGGCTGCACGACGTACAGCCAGCCGGGATGGAGCCAGTCATGGCGTGCGCCGCTTCGCCGCGCCGTCGACGAGCTCGGCCACCGTCTTGACGAAGCCTACGAGTCCGCGGCGGGAGCTCTTCTTCGCGATCCGTGGGTGGCGCGCGACGCGTACATCGATGTCATTGTCGATCCGGCGGCCGCCGACTTGTTCCTCGACACGCACGGCGTGGCGTCGCTCACGCCCGCCGAGCACACCGATGCGTTGCGGTTGCTCGAGATGCAGCGCCATCGGTTGCTGATCTCGACGAGTTGCGGCTGGTACTTCGCCGATCTCGCAGGAATCGAGGCGGTCCAGGTCCTGCGCTACGCCGCGCGGGCGATCGAACTGGCTGAGGGTCTGGGGGAACGTGGCGTCGAAGACGCGTTCCTGAAGCGGCTCGCCGAGGCGAGGAGCAACCTCCCCGGCCTGGGCGACGGCCGCGGCGTGTACGAGCGCCTCGTTCGCAGCGCGGCGGTCGATCCGCTGCGCGCGGCCAAGGAGCACGCCATCGCCGCGCTCTTCGACCGCAAAGCCCAGTCCGCGGCGGGGATCGCGGTGTCCGACCTTGAGACGATCGAGCGGCGCACGGCGCAGTCGCACCTTGTCGTCGGACGCGCTCGCGTACGGACTCGCCGCACGCGGGAGACGATCGATGTTGCCTACGCAGGCCTCCGCGGAGGATCCGGCGTGCCCCACGTGGGTGCGGCGGCGTGCGCGAGCGCCGGCGCCGAGGACATCGGACGCGAGGTGGTCTCGAGATTTGATGCCGAGGGCGCGGATGCCGCAACGCGGAGGATCGTCGAGGCCTTTTCTGGACCCGTTCGGCTTGAGGACGTGCTGGCGCCGCGCGATCTCGCGGACCTCGAGAGCGCCGCGGCGGCGGCCGCGCTTGAGTCTGTTGAGGACGGGGATGCCACGCTCGCCGTGCTTGGCGATCCGCGCATTGCCCATTCCGGCGCGCTGCGCGGCCTGGCGCTGTTCGCGCTGCACCATCGGCTCGCACGCCTGGCGCGCGACCTAGACAAGCTCGACGCCATGGACGAACTCCTCGACCAGGCGAGAGCGGCGTCGCTTCCGGTGGGCGGCGCGGTCCTAGCCCACGAATTGGGCGTCGCGTTGGCCTACCGGATCGCAGAGACGCCTCCGCAGAAGTTGACGCCTCACGTGTTCGGGCTCTTGGCACGCGCCGCGACGCGCGCACGCGAGCTCGCGCCCGACGCGAACCTCTGGCGAGCGCAGGAAGCGTTCATCCGGACAGCGGAACGGCTCGGCGCGACACGTCCCGAATCAGTCGAACTGGAGGCGCTCGGCGCAACGCTCGGCGTCCGCCTTCCGATGCCGGGCATCGAGAGCCACTAGCGGGCAGCAACGCCAGAGCCCAGGCCCATGACCTCGAGCATCTGCTGGAACCGCGGGTGCGGCCGAACCCGCGACATCAGCGGCTCGGCCGGGAGTTCGATCAGCCAGGGGTCGTGGATTGCGAGAGCCAGGTCGAGTTCGTCGAACGCTTCGTCATCGCGACCGGCAGCCACGAGGACGAACGCCGCGCTGGCGTGCCGCCTCGCGCTGAACGTCGAGCCGCGAATCGCGACGAGCGCGCTCTCGGCGTCGGCCGAGCGCCCTTCGCGCGCCGCGAGGATGCCGGCGAAGGTGTCGGCAATGAGACGGAACCTGCCGTCCTTCATGGCGGGGTGTTTGTCGATCCTGTCGATCCAGCGTTCCGCTTCCCCGAGCTCGTCGAGGTGCAGGTAGGAGCTGGCAAGGCGAATCGCCGCGAACGGATCCTCGGGCCGCGCCTCGGCGGCACGCAGGAGCCAGCGGATGCCTTCCTCCGTCCGTCCGGTGCGATGCTCGAACATGGCGCGCTGCGTCCAGATGTCCGGCGAGTCAGGATCGATTCGCTCCGCCTTCTCGAGAGCGTCGCGCGCGGCGTCGGCGTCGCCAAGGAGGAGGGATAGGTGGATCTTTGACCCCAGCGCCGCGGTGTTGTTTGGGTTGCGGTGGAGTCCGATGGCGAGCGCGTCCTCGGCGCCGCACCAGTTCCACAGCGTCATCTCTGCCTGCGCGAGGTCCGACGCCACACCGGGGTAGTCCGGATCGAGATCGCGCGCACGGAGAAGGTGGGCCTTCGCCCCATCCGCGTCGCCGGATTCGAGCAGCATCCCGGAGTAGGCGATGTGGATGATGTGCGCCAACGGATCGAGCTCGAGCGCGCGGTCCATCGCCGCGTGCGCCTCCGCGTCGCGTCCGACAGTGTTCAGAACTAGTCCCAGCCAATGGTATGCCGGCGCGTAGTTCGGATTGAGCTCCATCGCCCGGCGCAGCTCCTGCTCGCCTCTCGCCGCGTCATGGTCCGACTCGAGCAGCAAGAGCGCGAGCGAGGCGTGCGCCTCGGCGAGGTTCGGGTCGAGGCGCAGCGCCTGCTCCGCCGCTTGCCGCGCCTTGGGGTGCACGGCGGCTGCCGCTTCGATGCCCTGGTTGGCGAGGACGGTGTACGTGTCGGCGATGCCCGAGTATGCCTTGGCAAACCCGGGATCCGCGCCGACGGCGGCCTCGAAGTGCGCAAGCGCCTTGTACAGGCTCGTCTTCGACCGTCGCGCCCAGAATTGCCGTCCCTTGAGGTACTCCTTGTACGCGTCGATGTTCTCGGTCGGCCGCTGGCGGGCCTTGTACGTCTCGAGCAATCCCTTCAGCTCCGCGGCAACGCTCTGTGCGATCTCCGTCTGGATCTCGAATACGTCGACCAGCTCGCGGTCGTATCGCGCGGACCACAAGTGCTCCTCGGACGCCACGTCGATGAGCTGCACGGTGATGCGCAGTCGCTCGCCCGCCTTGCGCACGCTGCCCTCGAGCACCGATCCGACGGACAGCTCGCGACCGATCTCGCGCACCGTCTTCGTCGTTTCCCGGTAGCCCATCACCGACGTCTGGGCGATCACCTTCAGGCCTGGAACTTTGGACAAGGTGTAGATCAGTTCCTCGGTCATCCCGTCGCTGAAGTACTCGTCGTCTGGGTCGGGGCTGACGTTGGCCAACGGCAGGACGGCGAGCCGAGTCCGGTCCACCTTGGGCGCCTTGGCTTCCTCCGGCTTGCTCCACGGCAGAACGAGGCGGAACACCTCGATCGGCGACTCGAGGTTCTTCAGTTGCTGCGGGCCGAGGCTGACGAACGGCTGCTTGATCTTGTTCCAGACCTGATCGCGAAGCGCGGGCGATGCCGAGATCCCGCCAGGCCCGGCAAGAGGCTCAATCCGCGCGGTGATGTTCACGCCATCACCGAACACGTCATCGTCGCGGCGGACGACGTCCCCCACGTGAAGCCCGATGCGCACATCGAACCGATCGGCCTCCTCGACCGAGCGATTGCGATCGT
The DNA here is from genome assembly GCA_041302485.1 of Candidatus Bipolaricaulota bacterium. GTDB lineage: Bacteria > Bipolaricaulota > Bipolaricaulia > UBA7950 > UBA9294 > CAIOGO01. The sequence goes on along the minus strand of JBFYRA010000020.1, from coordinate 28,746 downwards.
GGAAGCGCCGCTGGATGTCGATGGCGCACGACACGGCCTGCAGCGCGCTTGGGAACTCGACGAGAAAGCCGTCGCCCGTCCCCTTGATCGTGCGGCCGCCGTGGGCCTGCACGCTGTCGCGGATCGCCTTGCCGTGGTCGTCGAGCAGTCGCAGGGCCCGCGCCTCGTCGGTCTGCGACAGGCGCGTGTACCCGACCATGTCGGTGAGCATCAGAGCAACCAATTGACGTCTTTCCATCGCCAGCCTCTCTCTTCGCGGCATTCTACCACTCGCGGCGGCGCGAGGTCCGTTGACTCCCGGGGACCGGACGTGCTAGACCTAGGGACTCTCTGGACGCAAAGCCGGAGGGGACGGGAGTGAGCATGGACCGAATGCTGCGCGTCAATATGACGGACCGCACGGTGAAGTTCGAGCCGGTGCCGGCCGCGTACGCTCATCGAGCCGGACGATGGCTGACGTCGAGCCTCGTGCATGACGAGGTTCCGGCGACCTGCCACCCGCTGGGGCCGAACAACAAGATCGTCTTCTCGCCCGGCATCGTGACCGGGACCGCAGCGCCTACCTCGTCGCGGATCTCGGTCGGCGGCAAGAGCCCGCTCACGGGCGGCATCAAAGAGGCGAACGCCGGCACTGGATGGGGACGCCGCCTCGCGCGGCTCGGCCTGCGCGCCCTGGTCGTCGAAGGTCAGCCGGCGGACGGCCGCTTCTGGCTGCTCAAAGTCGACGCCAAGGGCGCGACGTTCGAACCGGCCGACTCGTGGGTCGGGAAGAAGCTGTCGGAGGCCGTTGGCGCGATCGCCGCGAAGTGCGGCGGCAAGGACAAGGTCGACGTCTGCGCGATCGGCGTCGCCGGCGAACATCGAATGGGAGCCGCCGGCGTCTGTTTCACCGACCGCGACGGACGCGCCAGCCGCTACGCCGGCCGCGGCGGACTCGGCGCCGTGATGGGCTCAAAGGGGCTCAAGGCGATCGTCGTCGATGACTCGGGCGGCGCAGACGTCCCGATTGCCGACAAAGCGACCTTCGACTCGGGCCGCAAGAAGCTCGCCGCTGCGCTCGGCGAGCACGCAATCACCAAGCCGAAGGGCGCGCTGAACACCTATGGGACTGCAGTGCTGGTCAATATCCTCAACGAGGCTGGCGGCCTGCCGACGCGCAACTTCCGCGAGGGCCGGTTCGAGGGTGCAACGAAGATCGCCGGCGAGGCCATCTTCGCCGGGAACAAAGAGCGCGTCGGGCGCGAGGTCTACAACCACGCCTGCTCGCCCGGCTGCATCATAGCGTGCTCGAACACGTGGCATCGCAAGGATGGGAGCGAACACACGTCGTGTCTTGAGTACGAGTCGGACTGGGCGTTTGGTGCCGACTGCGGCATCAGCGACCTCGATCAGATCGCTGAGCTGAACCTGCTCTGCAACGAGTACGGACTCGACACGATCGAGATCGGCGGCACGCTTGCCGTGGCGGCGGATGGCGGGCTGTGGACGTTCGGCGACGGGAAGCGCGCGATCGAGCTCCTGCACGAGATCGGCAGGGCGACGCCGCTCGGCCGCATCCTCGGGAACGGCGCCCTCGTCACTGGAAGAGTGTTCGGAGTCGCCCGCGTGCCCCACGTCAAGGGCCAGAGCATGCCGGCCTACGAACCGAGAGCCATCAAGGGCATCGGCATGACCTACGCCGTCTCGACGATGGGCGCTGACCACACGTCAGGCTATACGATTGCGCCCGAGATTCTCGGCGTCGCCGGCAAGCTCGACCCGCTCGACCCGAAGAAGACCGAGCTCGCGCGCAACTTCCAGTACGCGACCGCATTCATCGACTCCACCGGCCACTGCCTGTTCATCGCGTTTGCGATTCTCGACATCGCGTCGGGATTCGAGGGCGTCGTCGAGGAATGCGCTGGCGCACTCGGAACGAAGTGGACGATGGACGACGTCGCGCGAATCGGGAAGGCCGTGCTCGATCTCGAGCTCGACTTCAACCACAAGGCGGGGTTCACGGCCCTCGATGATCGGCTGCCGGAGTTCATGTCGCACGAGCCTTTGCCGCCGCACAATGGCGTCTGGGACGTTCCCGACGCCGAGATCGACAAGGTGTTCGCGAGATAGGACCGACGGGCCGGGACTTCGCGTCCCGGCCCGCCCCGCGATGCTCCGAGTCCACGTGTACGGAAAGCTGAGGCGCTTCGCGGTCGATGCCGATCCGCGATCGGAGTCCGTGATCGAGATCGCCCATCATGCTGGCGACACGGTCCTGACGATCGTCGAGCGGATCGGGATTCCGCTCGCCGAGCTTGGCGCCAATGTGTTCGTCGACGGCCGCTACGCCGACCTCGCAACGCCGGTCGAAGACGGTGCGCGCATCGGGCTGTTCCCTGACGATATGCAACTTCTCTACAAGTGGTACTTCCGGCCGGCGAAGGGCCCGCGGGAAGAGGAGGCGTCCTCGGAGGCGAGCCGTGCGGATTGAGGTTCGACGCTACGCGACGCTCGCCGACACGCGGAGCGGTCGCGTGCCGGGCGATCCGGAAGACGTCACGCTCGACGACGGAGCGACCGTCGCACAGCTGCTCGATCGTCTTGCGCTGCCGCACGCGGCCGTGCATCTCGCGATCGTGAACGGACGCATCGTCCACGATCGCCGCGCTTGCCTCGCCGGCGGAGACCGCGTCGCGCTGTTCCCGCCCGTCGGCGGAGGATAATAGATTGCGGGATCGCTCCACGGAATGAACCGACGGCGCCCGATCGAGCACCTATTGTCGAACGTTCGACGTGCTGAGGAGGTCAAGGCTGTGAGGGAGGCCCTGTGAGGACCGACGAAGCCCTCGTCTGGGCGGTTGGGCAGGCCGACCGCGCGGCCTTTCGGGAGCTCTACGATCGCCACGCCGATCGGGTGTACCGCTTCGCACTGTCGATTGTGCGCAACGGACACCTCGCCGAGGAGGTGCTGCAAGAGACGATGCTCGCCGTGTGGAAACAAGCTGAAAGATTCAGGGGAAGCTCGAAGGCGACGACGTGGATGCTCGGAATCGCCCGCAACCAGGCGCACGGACTCTTGCGGCGGGAGAAGAAGGGCGAGCGTCTGCCCGACGATCCGACATGCGATCCGGACCCGGCGGAGACGGCGGAGATCGACGTTCGCGTCCAGCAGGCGCTCCAGACGTTGTCGTCCGAGCATCAAGAGGCGCTTCATCTCGTGTTCTACGAGGAGATGAGCCTCGCCGATGCCGCGGCGGTCCTGGGAGTGCCCGAGGGGACGGTCAAGTCGCGGCTGTTCTACGCGCGGAAGGCGCTGGCCAAGGAGCTCCTATGAACGACTGTGACAAGATTCGCGAGCTGTTGCCGTGGTATGTGACAGGCAAGCTCGGCGCGGCGGACGCTGCCGCGGTTGCGAGCCACATCCAGTCGTGCGAAGCGTGTCGGCGCGAGCTGGCCGAGGTCGTCTGGGTGCGGCACACCGTCGGGGCGGGCAGGTCCGACATGCCGGAGGTCGGGCCGCGTGTGTGGCGACGCGTGCTGGGGCGGGCCGGCCTCCGCGATGCGGCCAACGTCGACGTCGGATCGCTCCTCGTCGGATTCCGGCTCGGCGTCAATGCTCGCCGCTCGGGTTCTCCCGTGCGCGCCAGCCTTCGCGTCATGGGGCGCAACGTGCGCATCGTAGGAGCAGGACGGAGGACAGAATGCACGGACCCGAAGAACAGCGCGTAAGCTCGGCGGCGGGAACGAGCGTGCTCCGCGCCGCAGGTCTCCCCGAACGACGGATCCGCGAGCTCGAGCTCGCTGGACGGCTGGTTCCTGTGGCACATGCGATGGCCGTCGTCACCGTGGCGCGAAGCCTCGCCGCCGGCGGGTTCTCGCCTCAGGAGATCGACGCCGTGTTCCCCGCGCTCATGGAGTCGGACCTCGCGCAGCCGCAAGAGCACGCCGAGGCCGTCGTCGGGCTCGCACGCTGTCTTGCCCAGCTGGAGCTAGAGCAAGACTCGATGGCCCCCTTGCTCTTGTCCGTGGCGCGCCGGAACACAGCGAAGATCGCCGCCACAGCCGACGACGTCGAGAGAGCCGTGCGAGCGGGACTGGCTGCCGGGCTCGCCGCGGCAACCGCGGCCGATGTCGTTGACGGTCTGCTCAAGCAGGGAAGTGAAAACCTGATGGAGAAAGCCGAGTCGGCATTCGCGCGTGGCGCCGCGGAGGTCGTCTCTAGGCCCCACGATGTGCACAGTGTCCCGCGCAACCGGGAGCCGCGCGCAAGAAAAGGAGAAGAAGCCATGAGCGAGTCGGATCGGCGCAACGGCTGCGGCCCCGCCGCCAGTTCGGAGAGAGACAGAGAACGGGAGCGGGAGAGGCTCGAACGGGAGCGCGAGGCGCTCGACCGGGAGAGGGAGAGGCTTGACCGAGAACGCGAGCGAGCCGATCGCGAGCGCGAGAAGCTCGATCGCGAGCGCGAGAAGCTCGATCGCCTCCAAGAGGCGCTGGAGGAACGGGTCGAACGTCAAGAGGAGCGACTCCAGGAGCTCGAGGACGAGCTCGAGGAGCGGATGGAGGCGCTCGACGCCGCCGCGGAGGAACTCGAGGGGCTCGAGGACATCGAGGTCGATGGGATCGAGGGAGTCCGCGAGATGCTCAACGTCATGTCCGATCGCCTGCCGCACCTCCTGCGAGGCATCCACGAGAGCGTCTACTCGCCGGAGCAACTGCAGTCGACGGCCGGTTCCTTCGCAGCGTTCTATAAGACGCTCGTGGAGTCTGGCATCCCCGGCGACCACGCGGCGCAGATGACGAAGCATCACTTCGAGAGCCTTGAGAGACAGGTGCGCGCTCAGATGGAGGCGCCGAATCCGTCTCGCAGAGGACGAAGCGGCAGAGGAGACGACTTCGATCCGCTTGGTCCGAACTTCGACCCCCTCGGACCGAACTTCGACCCCCTCGCAAGAAGAGGCGGAGGCCGCCGGCCGCCGGAGCCTGCTGAACCGGCGGAGCCCGACGAGCCCCGAGGCGATTGACGCGCCGGGCGCCCCCGGCGCAAGCCTACGGCGCCAGCTCGGGGAACACGGCGAACCCGCTCGCTTCGTTGATCGCGCGGCGTAGCGAGCGGGCAAGCGTCTCGGGGAGCGCGGCCGCGTCGTTCGCCGTCATCGGCGGGGCCACGACTGCCGCCGCAACCATCTGACACTCAATCCACTCCCAGGCCTCCGCGCGGACCTGGAACGACGCCCACTCCGATCGGCTCAGCGCTCGGACGATCACGGCCCCATCCGACCACAAGAGCACAACCTGCCGGACGCCGGAAGAGTCAAGACCTGACGCCTCCCACGGTGCAGCGACCGGGACAAGAGCCGGAGCATCTCCCCGGACAAGGCCTAGGCCGACCAACCCCACCACCACGCAAGCCAGGACAATCCACTTCATGCAGCCTCCTCTTCCGGTCGTCGAACCAGCATAGACAACCGGCGACGGTTGGAACACTCCGGCCGCCGCGTCGAGTACTCTCGTCTCATGGCGGATGTCCTCGACCGGATTCGCGCGGAGTGCCGGGAAGTGGCCGAGAGCGCTCGCTTCGTTCACGTCGAACGAGATCGCATCGCGCCGTACGCGCGGGAGATCTGGGCTTCCGCGCCGGAGCGCCCCGTCTACGACAAGGCGCTTCACTTCTGCGGTCTCGCAGAGGATGTCGTGGCGTACACGGTCACGCTCGACAGCGTGAACTTCGGTTCCGGCTACTTCCCACACGTGGCCAAGCGCCCAGGAGCCTCGGGATACGGAACGGTCGCCCGCGCCCTCACCGATCGCTTCGAGAGCGAGGGCGCCGTCGACGCCGCGTGGCTTGCCGCAGCGACGCCAGGCGATTGCGCGCGCATCTTCGGACAGAGCGAGGCCGACGAGCCGGTCGCCGAACTGATGTCGCTGTTCGCTCGCGCGTGGAACGATCTCGGGCGGGATCTCCTCTGCCGGTTCGACGGCTCGTTCACGCGCCTCGTCGAGAGCGCCAATGAGTCAGCATCCCGGCTCGTCGCCGAGTTGATGCACCAGCCTCTCTTCCGCGACGTCGCGACGTATCGAGGCCGAGCGGTCTCGTTCTTCAAACGGGCGCAGATCGTTGCGTCCGATCTGGCGCTCGCGCTCGACGCGAAGGACTGGGGACGGTTTCGGGACCTCGACCGCCTCACGATCTTCGCCGACAACCTCGTGCCGCACGTGCTGCGCTCCGACGGCCTGCTGACGTACGACAAGGACCTCGCCGACCGCATCGAACGCGGCGAGCTCATTGCGGCAGGATCGGAAGAAGAGGTCGAGATCCGTGCCTGCTCCGTTCAAGCCGTCGAACTCATGACGGCCGCCCTCCGCGATCGCGGCGCGACAGCACGGGATCTCGACATCGCTCTGTGGAACCGCGGCCGACTCGCCGCGTACAAGGCTGTGCCGCGCCATCGCACGCGGACGACTGACTACTAGAGCTCGCGCCGGGCCGGCGGCCCGCCGTCGCCGATTGCGGCGAGGTCCCGCAGATCGCGAACCGTCGCCGGACCAATCCCTTTGACCGCCGTCAGGTCGTCGACCGTCCGAAACGGTCCGTGCTCCGAACGATAGGCGAGGATTCGCGCCGCGAGCGCGGGCCCGATTCCCGGGAGCGTCGCGAGTTCGTCCGCGCCGGCGTGATTGATGTCGACTCTCCCCCGTTCGACGAGGACGGGGACGACGACGGCGACGCTGCGGACGACGATCGGACGGGCCGCCGGGGGCGCGTCGGGGCGACGAGTCGGCCGGACGAGCATGGCGCCGCCGACGAGCAGTCCGACGCACAGCAAGACGACAAGCCCGCGCTCCTGTTCTCGAGTCACTCCGCCTCCCTGCGTCCACATTTCTTATCTCTCTTTTGCAGGGAAGACAAGCGGCGCGACGCATCTACGCGGCGAGGTCGAGTTCGGTCTCCCAGGACCGCAGCGCGGTGAGCAGTCCATGCTCGGTCATGTCGAGATGGATCGGCGTGATGGACACGAAGCCCGCGGCGACCGCCTCGATGTCCGTCCCCCCTTCGCCCGACGCCGCCCCAGTGAGCGGGTCGCCGGTGACCCAGTAGTACTCGCGTCCGTGCGGGTCCTTTCCGGTGACGAGGTAGTTCGAGTAGGCCTCGCCTCCGAGCCGGGTCATGCGCGTCCGCAGCGGCCGACCAGCTGGCGTATACGGCACGTTGACGTTGAGCAGAATGCCGGTCGGAAGGGGTGGGCGGTCGAGCAGGAACGCAGCAAGCCGTCGCACGAACGCAGCGGCTCGGTCGTAGTCGAGGTCGTCGCTCGGCGCCTGCAGCGTGTCGTATGACACGGCCACCGCAGGCACGCCCGAACGCGCCCCCTCCATTGCCGCGGCGACCGTTCCGGAATACGACACGTCTCGACCCAGATTCAGGCCGGCGTTGATTCCGGACACGATGAGGTCAGGACGGGCATCGAGCAATCCCAGAAGCGCGAGCGAGACACAGTCCGACGGCGTCCCGCTCGTCGCGTGCCCGACGCTGCCGTCGAGCAGCGGCACGAGGTCGACGCGCAGAGGCTTGTGGAATGTCCGCGTCCGGCTCGCGGCCGACCAGTTCCTGTCCGGAGCGAAGACCTCGGTCCGTCCGAGCGCGTCGAGCGCCTTCTTCAGGGCCAGCAGGCCGGGGGACGTGATCCCGTCGTCATTCGTGATCAGGATCACGCGCTTCGAGCTCGTCGTCATGTACCGGATCCTTTCGCGGACTCCGTGCCGCTCGGACGGAAGAACCAGAGCTGATTGTCGCCGTACCGCCGGCGATCGACCGCGGACAGAATACCGAAGGCGTCCTCGATCGTCTCGGTCGCGTGGATCTCCGCCACGACGACCGGATCGGCCCCGAGCAGCCGCCCGTCGCCGAGCGCTTCGAGACCGCGGGCAACGAGCCCCTTGTAGTACGGCGGCCCGACGAACACGAGATCGTAGCGCCGCCCGAGCCGGGACAGCGTGTCCACAGCTTGGATCGCGTCGGACTGGACGACGTCGCCGCGCGCGAGGAAATCGAGCCGATCTAGATTCCGGCGCACGATGCCGCACGCGTCGGCCGACTGGTCGACAAACGTGCATGACCGCGCGCCGCGCGACAGCGCCTCGAGCCCCACGCTCCCGGTGCCGCAGAACAAGTCGAGGAACGCCGCGTCGACGACGAAGTCGGACAGGATGTTGAACATCGCCGAGCGAACGAAGTCGCGCATCGGGCGAATGGCCTCGTCTTCCCACTCCACGAGCTTCCGGCCGCGTCGCTCCCCGGCGATGATCCGCATGCGCTCTCCTTGCAGGTCCGGAACGGCCTCGGCTAAGATCGACGGCCCCGCTACATCATGGGAAGAGAATAAGAGAGGGGGCTGGGCCGATCAACCGATGCGAGAGCAAAGGCCGTTCACGCACATCCTGTTCGATCTCGACCGCACGCTCGCCTACTACCCTTTGTCGACGGCGGACATTGTGACGAGGACGTTCGCGCACCTCGGTCTCGCCCTGGACTCCTTCGGATCGGCGGACGACCTCGCGTCGCGCTACGACGAATGGTGGGTCCTCCTCGAGCGCACGACGCCTACGGTCGACGAGCTGCGCCGCGCGGCCTGGCGGCACGTCCTGGCCGAGCGCGATCCCACCCAGCTCGACCAGATCGAGCGCATTGCGTCCGAGTACGGCGCGTTGCGCTCCGCGCACGGAGTCAGATTGTTCGACGGGGTACCGGACCTCCTCTGCGATCTTCGCGCCGCAGGCCTGGGCCTCGGACTCCTGACGAACGGAGGCGCCGGCCAGTGGCAGAAGATCCGCTCGTTGGGGATCGAGCCTCTCTTCGATGCCATCGCGGTGGCCGGCGACCTTGACCTCTACAAGCCGGATCCGCGGGCGTTCCTGACGCTCGGCGCGCGCCTCGGCGCGACTCCGTCCACGTCGCTCTTCGTCGGTGACTCCTACGAGATGGACGTCCTCGGAGCGATCGGCGCCGGAATGGCCGCCGCGTGGGTTCGACCTGACGGAACTGCGACGCCGGGAACTGTCGAGCCAACCTACGCATTCGCGGACATCCTCGGGGTCCGCGAGGTGGCGCTATGACCTCGTCCCGCGCGCGCCGCGCCGGGCTTGCGTTGGCTCTCATCGTCGCTGCCCTCGGCATCCCGGCGACGGCGGAGACCTTTTCGCTGCCGCGCGTCATGCCGTCGTTCAATCAGGCCTACACGATCGGGCCCGGCGCGTGGGGCGAGGCCGCACTTGGCACCGGCGGCTGCCCGGACCTGCTGCGCGCGACGGGATGCCTCATCACAGCATTCTCCGCCGTGCTCGCCTACTGCGACATCGACCTGACCATCCCGCAGGCGCTGTCCTCCACGGGCAGCACTCAGACGGGAATGGATCCGCGAATTCTGAACGACTGGCTCCGCGCCCGCCGTGGATACGGCCAGTGTGCTGGCGACCCCGTCGGCGCCTGTTGTCTTGACTGGGCCGATCTCCCGCGCGGGATGGAGCTCAGCTTCCACTCGAATCGAAGCAGCACCGGGCTCAACCCGGTCGCCGAGCTCGTGATCGACCACGCGCTGCGCCGGGGGAACCCGGTCGTCGCCGGCGTCCACTGGGGAACCGCTTGCCGCCGAGGATCGTCGCAGACCGAGGACTGCCACTGGGTCGTCTTGACCGGCAAGACGGGAAGCACCTACACGATCGTCGACCCCTACAACCGCGACCACACGAGCTCCGTCGGAGTGCGCACGACGCTCGACGCCGGGTCGCTTGGCGCGTACACGATCGATCGCTTCGTGATCGTCGCGCAGACGCCGGGCGATGTCTCGGCGCTGAACGCGTTGCCCAGCACGCCGGGCCCACAGACTCCGCCAGCAACGCAGCCGGCTTCGCCCGCGACGCCGGCGAAGCCCGACCCGTTGGCAAGTCTGATTGTGCTGCTCGTCACGTTGTCAATCGTCGTGACCGCGGTGATCCTCTCGTCCGACGGGGCACTCTAGCCGGCTCGCATCAGGGGCCGGCCGCGGCGGCCAGCCCGAGGGACGCGGCGCCAAGCGCGGCGCAATACACGGCGAACGGCCACAGCCGCCGGCGCGTCACGAGCGCGAGCAGCGCGCGCAGGGCCAGGAGCCCGACGACGAACGCGACCGCCGATCCAATGGCAATGCCGAGTAGGTCAACGTTTGCCGAGACCGGCTCCCGAGCTCCATCCCACAGAGCAAGCGTGCTCGCGCCGGCGACAGCGGGAATCGAGAGGAGGAACGAAAACCGAGCCGCGCGCCCGGGGTGAAGCCCGGCGGCGATTCCCGCGCCAATTGTGAACCCGCTTCGCGACACGCCCGGGACGAGCGCAACGGCCTGCGCCAAGCCGATTCCAAACGCTCCTGCCGCCGTTGGAAGGTCGGCCCGCGCCGTCCGCGCGCGGCGGTCGGCTGCTGCGAGCATCGCCGCGGTGGCCAGCCACCCCGCCCCTACGACCCAGAGCGAACGAAACCACGTGTCAGCCGTCTCGCGCACGAGAAGGCCAGCGACCACGATCGGCGCCGTCCCTAAGATGAGGAGCCCGATCTCCTTTCGCCGGTCGACGCTTCCCCGAGGCGTGAGGCTCTGGACGAGATCGGCGAGATCCGAGCGAAGCGCGACCACCACAGCGGCCAACGTCGCGAGGTGGAGGGCCGCCTCGCAGACCATCCCGGGAGGTTGGAGACCGAACAGACGCTCTGCAAGCACGAGGTGACCGGAACTCGACACAGGCAGAAACTCCGTCAGACCTTGAATCAGACCCAGAAGAGCGTAGGCGATCACTCGGACCTCCGCCGCCCGACGCGCAGCGTCAGGCAGTCGGGCCGGCACGCCGAGACGCACTCTCCGCACTTGATGCAGTTGTGGCTGTCGTGTTCGGAGCGCGGATCCACGCCCATCGGGCACGCCGCAATGCAGGACTCGCAGCCCGTGCACGATGACGGCCGCCATTGGACGTGCAGGAGGCTCACACGGTTGAACAGCGAGAGGATCGCACCCATCGGGCAGAGGTATCGACACCAGAATCGCGCGACCAGCACCATGCCGACGAGAGACAGTCCGAGCGTCGCCATATGAATCAGGAACGGACCGTTGACCTTGGCCACGCCGAGGAAGAGATAGGGCAGCGAGGCCTCGAGCGACGCGGCCGGACAGAGCTTGCAGAAGACCGTGTCCGTGAGCGCCCACGCTCCGATCAGAGTCGCGATGAGGACGACGAACTTGCCATACGACAGGTTCGCGCGGATCCGCACCTTGCGGAAGGCGAGGAGGTCGTTGAGCGTCCCGAAGGGACAGAACCATCCGCAGAAGCCGCGCGCTGCGACGAGCCCGTACGCGATGATCGCCCCGAGCCAGAAGAACGGGACAGTTCCGAAGATCACGAGGTTCTGGGCCAAGCCGATCGGACAGACGGTGATCGCCCACGGACACGCGTAGCAGTGCAGTCCCGGGAAGAGGATGTGCGTCATCCCGATTCCGGTCGCCCCGAACAGGCCGAGCAAGAGCCCGGCGCCCTGCGCCAGTCGGCGGCCCTTGGTCAGCCTCACATTCCCTCCTCGATGAGCCCTACGAGACGATCGCCGAGCTTCTCCGCTCCGAACAGGACTTCCCCCGTGTCGACGCGCACGATTGCCGGAACGACCGTGCGACCGGCTCGCGTCACGCCGTGCTCCGCAGCGAGCCCGCGCTCGGTCTCCGCATTCACGAGTCGATAGCTGACGAGCGGATTGCGCGTCGCCACGAGGTCCACCATCGCCTCAGCATACGGACAGGAGCGGCACCACGTTGCGTAGAACACGAGAAGCTCCACCGGTTTCGACAGACGGTCCACCGCAGCCGCCTGCGCCGTGGAAAGCCGAGGCGCCTGGACTTCGACCGTCTCGATCCCGACGCACGACGTGCAGAGGACCGCGCCGACGGCTTGAGCTTGGGTGTGCTGGTCGAGCCGGACGCCGAGGACCAACACGGCGACTCCCGCGACGACCAAGGCAAGCGCCGTCGCTGTCCGAATTCGTCGACTGCGACCGAGTGCCGCGGCAACCAGAACGAGGAGCACCGTGACGGCGAGCACCCACCAGCGCCACGCGCCGACGTCCGGCGACGCGGGCTGGAAGCCGTCGGTCTCGCCGAGCGCTGTCGCCGAGGGGGTCTGCGGAGTCGCCGCCACGCGCACGTCCACGGGAACCGTCTCGGCGATCTGGAAGCAGAGTTCGTCGATGCAATACGTGTACAGCACTTCGAGGCTCCCGCGCACGTCTCCTATCGCGACAGTCGGCGCGGCGACGAGCGTGAAGGCGACGGTCGAGGAGGCGAACGCTCCGACGACGGAGACGCTCTGCGGCGTAGTCGCAAGCGCGATTCCCGTCGCGCCCGTCCAGGCGAATTCGACGTCATCCGCTTCGCGCAGCGACTCGTTTCTCAAGACGATGCGACCCGATGCGCTCGCGCCCGGCGCGACCTCAACGACGTTCGGCTCGACGCGCAGCGTGAGGATTCCCTCTTGCGCCGCGACGCCGATCGACAGGATCGCTGCCCCGGCAATGACGAGGAGGAAGATGGCCGCCGCGCCCGCGCGCCTCACGTCGCGTTCCCCTCCGCCGCGTTGCGCAGGCGCTCAGCGACGAGACGCGGCCCGACGGCCGACAGGATCTCGAACAGCCCCGGGCCGACCTTCCGCCCGGTTACCGCCAAGCGGCAGGAATGCGCCGCGTCTTTGAGCGTCACGCCTTCGCGATCGAGCGTCGCCCGCACGGCGCGCTCGATCTCCTCTGGAGACCCCGGCGTCAAGGGCTCGATGGCGTCCGCGAGCGCGATCAGGGTCCGCCGCTCGGCCGTCGACGGCGCCGCCGCCGCGTCCGCTTCGCGCTCGACCGGCAGCGGGAAGAGCATCTCCATCGTCGTCGCGAGGTCGGCAAGCGTCTTCGCCCGATCCCGCAGCAAGTGGGCGCCTACGGCCAGGCGATCGCGATCGGCGGCGGACCACATCTCGGGAGTCACGCGCGCGCGGGCCAGGACGAGGGGCTCGACGCGGTCGAGCAGGAACCCGAGATCCGCCCGCTTCATGTGCTGCTGGTTCAGCCACAAGAGCTTCGCGTCCTCGAACACGGCCGCCGACTTGTTCAGCCCCTCGAGCGCGAACAGCCGGACGAGATCCTCGCGAGAGAAGACCTCCTCGTCGCCGTACGCCCAGCCGAGCCGCACGAGGAAGTTCACGAGCGCATCCGGCAGGATGCCCCGGTCTCTGTACTCGAGCACCGACGTGGCGCCATGGCGCTTCGACAGCTTGCCACGATCGGCGCCGAGGATCATCGGCAGGTGGTAGAAGAGCGGCAGCGGGTGTCCCAGCGCTTGGTAGATGCGGATCTGTTTCGGCGTGTTGTTGAGATGCTCGTCGCCGCGGATCACGTGCGTGATGCCCATGTCGACGTCGTCGACGACGACAACGAAGTTGTAGACGAACGTGCCGTCGGATCGCCGGATGACGAAGTCCTTGAGCTGCTCGTTGTCGAAACGGACGTCGCCGACGAGTTCGTCGTGCACCACGGTATCGCCGGCCTCAGGCACGCGAAACCACCACGCGCCATCCTTCTCGTAGACGAGGCCGGCGCGAAGCAGCGACTCGGCCGCATCGAGGTGCCGTTCGTGGCGCTCGGCCTGGCGGTAGTACTCATCCCAGTCGAGCCCCAGCCAGCGCAACGATGCGACGATCTGCTCGATCGCCTCGTCGGTCGACCGCTCGCGGTCCGTGTCCTCGATCCGCAGCACGAACGTGCCGCCCGAGTGCCTGGCGAAGAGCCAGTTGAACAGAGCTGTCCGGGCGCCGCCGACGTGAAGGTATCCGGTCGGGCTCGGTGCGAAGCGAACTCGAACCATTCGAGAACCCCCTATCTTGCGACGGTCATTGTACTCCGGCACCCGGCGCTTGCCCCTCCACTCCATCGGCCCGGCCGCCGCGGCGGCGAAATTCGGAGCAGACGACGGCGGCTGCCGCCGCGACGTTCAGCGAGTCTCTGCCCGGGCCGCGACCACCCCAAGCGGGAACTGCAAGACGATGCGACGCAAGGCGGAGCAGCTCGCCGGGCAAGCCGCTGGACTCGTTGCCGAACAGGATGAGGCCGCGCGTCTCCACGTCCGCGTCGTAGATGGACTCGCCGTCGGGCGTCGTGGCATAGGCCGGCAGGCCCACCGCCCTCGCCTCGGCCACAAACGGTGCGACGTCTCGGACGTGGACGCAGACGTGGAACAACGCCCCCATACTCGCCTGCACGACCTTCGGCGCGAACGCATCGGCGCAGTCCGGCGACGTCACCACATCGGCCACGCCGAACCACGACGCCACGCGGAGGAGGTTGCCTAGGTTCCCGGGGTCCTGAACCTGTTCGAGGACGAGGACCAGGCCTGCGGACGGAGCGCTCCACGCGGGATCGTCCGGTGGGCGGCGAACGACGGCGAGAACGCCCTGAGGCGTCCGCTGCGCGCTGAGTCGCCGGAGATCGGCGGCCGTGACAGGAACGGCACGCGCCGCAACCTCGGGCGGTGCGGCATCGATCCAGTCCTGCTCGGCGTAGATGGCCTCGACGTCGCAACCGCCGGCGACGGCCTCGCGCACGAGCTTGTCGCCCTCGACCACGTAGAGGCCGGTGCGATCACGGTCTCGTTTGTCCTGCAGAGACATCACGGCGCGCTGTTGGGCTTTCGTCAGCATGACCCTCCTGCGCGATCTTCGCCGAACGACGGCGTTGGGGGAAGTTCTCGCGCCGCCCTGCCCCTAGAAAGGCCAAGGGAGAGGGACTTTAGTCCCTCTCCCGGAGGGCTGGTATCGGGGGTGCGAGATGTCTAACTCTCGCTAGACGCGTCGAGCCTAGGGTCAGATTGTGTGGCTTCTGTGAAGTCGACTTGAGGAATCGATGGGGCGCGCGGAGGCTGACATGCAGCCAACCCAGAAGGGGTTTTGCTTCCCGTTGCTGCAGTGAACAGAGAAGACGGGGTCTGAGCCCGCGCGGGGTCGAGGCGGAGAGGGGGCGGAAGACCGCCCCCTTTCCAGCATCTCTTGGGTGGTTCTGTCGGTACGGTTAGTTCGTCGTCGCCGTGTACTGGACGACTACGCTGTAGTCGCCCTGGGGCAAAGTGGCTACATCGTCGGCCGTGAGGCTGAGCGCGTAGCTGACGTTGACGTTCTGGGCACCCCACGAGCCGGACGTCTTGTCGAACACCCGGGCGAGGGCCTTCTCGATCGTCGCCTGGCTTGCGCCGGCAGGCATCGTGGAGCTGGTCCACAGGATCGAACTCGAGATCGCCCAGCTCGCCGTGCTCAGCACGCGAAGCTGGGTGGGATTCGAGCCGTTGTACGTCCCGGGGCCCGAGATGCTCGCGAAGTCCACGTTGCCGTTTCCGACAACGGAGAGCGAGATCCACGACGGGATCGAGAACGAGGCGCTCACGGACACTGCCGAGGACGCCCCGAGAGCGGCCAACGAAATCGCCGAAACGCCGAGAACCGTCGCCGCCACCAACATCGCCAAACCCGCTGCTTTAAGCATCCTCATTACAAAGCACCTCCTAATGGTTGTTTGTTCGAGCGCATCTAGCGGCTCGGCCACCATTAGGCGCTGCGGCAACCTGGCTGCCCGAGCGGCGTTGCGGCCGCCGTAGGGCCCGTGGCTTTGCGTCCCGGGGTTTCCCCCGGTTTGCGTTTCTCAAGAGTTCGCGTCGGCCTTGCGAGCCGGCGCAGAGCTGCCTAGAAGGTCCGTAGCTTTGCGTCCCGGTCTTTCGACCGGTTTGCCTTTGGTAGATGCTTCGAATGAGGACTGGATTGCGGCGGACCGTCCACCGCAATGTTTGGATCAGAAGGAGTCTCCACGCGGAGATCCGAGTCTCTGTTCACTTGCCAAGGAGCAACGAGCTGATTGTGCCACCCATATTCCCCCACTAGACATCCGCCCGCCCGCGGCCGTGAAACGTCCGCACGGGCAGAAGTGTCTATAGTCCAAGTTGACGAGATCGTTCCGATGGACCACAGTGGCTCAGCGGAAGGACATCCAACACATGGATAGGGGGACTGTCATGAACGTGAGGCCGGCGGTACGCGCATTGAGCGTCTTCTTCTTTCTTGGGGCCTGTCTTCTCCTCGCGGCGGTCCCGGCGGGATCGACAGGTTCGCTCGCCGGCGCGCCGAGCGGCACGGACCTCGCTCCCCCTCGCATCATCTCCACGTCCCCTGTTCGCGGCGAGGAACTTGCGGTCGACGGGACGATCGAGCTCGTCTTCGATCGCGCGATGGATCGCGCCTCCGTCGAGGCCGCAATCCAGATTGTGCCCGCGATCGCCGGCCAATGGCGTTGGACGCACGACGCGACGATCGCGTTCACCCCTTCCGAGCCGTGGGTTCGCGATTCCGCCTACACCGTAGGCGTTGCCGCGACGGCGCGCGACGCGCTCGGAGTCCCGCTTGCCGATGCGTTCTCGTTGCGTCTCCGCACGGTCGGCTATCTGACCGTCACGCAAACCGTCCCCGTCGACGGAACAGCAGAGATTGAGGCGGACAGCGTGATCACCGTCATGTTCAACCGCCCGGTCGTGTCGCTCTCCTCCGTCTCGGCCCCGGGAACCGAACCCCAACCCGATCCCTTGGCCTTCGAGCCGGCCGTCGAAGGGAACGGGGAGTGGTTGAACACGTCCGTCTATGTGTTCACGCCAGCCCGACCGCTGCTCGGCGGAACTCGCTACGTCGCGACCGTTCGCGCCGGGCTCGCCGACACGACCGGCGGCATTCTCGCCTCGGACGTCTCGTGGAGCTTCACAACCGAGCGGCCGCGCGTCGTCTGGACTACCCCGCGCGACGGGGACGAACTCGTCTCGTTGACGGTTCCCGTGCGCGTGACATTCAATATGCCCGTCTCGGTCGGTTCGGCGCGCGAACGCCTGTCGGTGCGGGAGCTGACAGCATTCGGCCTCTGGAGCACGCCGGTCGAGGGAAGCTTGACCGCCCAGGGGAACGACATCACGTTCACGCCTGCGGCGCCGCTCGGCTTCAACCGGCAGTACGTCGTGACACTGGAGCCCGGAGTCACTGCCGAGGCCGGCGGGCTGGGTACGGATGACTTCGTGCGCTTCCGCTTCCGCTCCGTGCCCGTGCTGCGCATCTTGTCGACCTCGCCGCGCGACGGCCAGACGGAGGTCGACTCCACCGAGCCCTTCGTCATCGAGTTCACCGCCCCCGTGAACGACGAAACCGTCATCGAGCACATCTCGATCGACCCCGCGCCGAAGCCCGAGGATCTCTGGGGATACTTCAGCGAGTGGGATCTCCGCTACGTGCTGTACTTCGCGGCGCAGCCGAGCCGGACCTACACGGTGACGGTCCACCCGGGGATCGAAGACCCCTACGGGAACACGACCGATCAGACGCTCTCCGTCCGCTTCACAACCGCCTCGCTCGATCCCGCGGCGTGGCTCCACGTCCCGGGTCGCGTCAGCACGTCTAGCGCGTACGAGCCAGCCCGCGTCGTCGTCGCGCACCGCAACACGGATCGACTGAAGCTCACGCTGTCGAAGATCGATCTCGCCGAGTACTTCTCGGCGCTCGACGATTGGTACGACTACAGCCCGCCGTCGCGCACCCGCGTCCGCAGCTGGTCGATCGGCGTGACGTCGCCCCAGAACGAGTTCGCCTACACGCCCGTCGACCTTCGCGAGGGGGGCGGACCGCTCGATCCGGGCGTCTATGTCGTCGACCTCGAAGCGGACGGCGTCGAGTGGGATCGCTGGCAGGGACGCCACATCCTCTTCTCCACCCCGACGCACCTCGTGATGAAGACCTCGGAGGCGGAGACGCTCGTCTGGGCCACCGACCTGGAGACCGGAGCGCCGGTCGCAGGCTTGATCCTGACAGGACTCAACGGCGACGGCGAGAAGATCGACGTCGATGTCAGCGACAGCCGCGGCGTCGCCAGATTCCCGGGCTCCGCCGAACTCGATTGGCGCGGCTTGAAGGTCTCCGCCCTCAGCCCGTTCACGTTCGCCGACTCCGACTGGACGGACGGGATCTCGCCATGGGAGTTCGGGTTCTCCACCGAGACGTCCCCGTCGGGGCGCGCGTACATCGACTCCGACCGACCGATTTATCGCGCCGGCCAGACGGTCTACTTCCGCGCGGTCCTACGCGCCGAGGCCGACGCAAAGTACAGCCTGCCCGATGCCGCCGAGGCCCGCGTGCGGATCGTCGACTCACATTGGAGCACCGTCTACGAGAAGACGCTGCCGCTCGATGCGTTTGGCGCGATTGCTGGAGAGCTTGAGCTCGCAGCCGACGCCGCACTCGGCAGCTATTCGTTGCGGGTCGAGTACGGTCGCGAGTCCGAGAGCACGACGTTCCAGGTCGCCGCGTATCGAGCCCCTGAATTCGAGGTCACGGTAACGGCCGAGCGGGATGAGATCGTCAAACGCGATGCGACGCGCGCCGTCGCCAAGGCGGCGTACTTCTTCGGCGCGCCCGTTGTGGGCGCCGCCGTCGAGTGGAACGTCTTGTCGGAGCCGTACACGTTCGCTCCACCGGCCTTCGGCTCGTATTCCTTCAGCGATCCCGACGATCCATGGATCTGCTACGGCTGCTGGTGGCAGACGCCGCCGGCCCCGTCGCCGATCCTCCAGGGCGACGGGACGACCGACGCACATGGTGTCGTACTGATCGAGCTTCCGGCCGACGTCGCGTCACGCGACCCAGACAGCGAAACTGGCGCAGTCGGCGGAGCGAGGCTCCTCACGATCGAAGCCACGGCCCACGGACCCGACGGATCCACGATCTCCGGACGGACGCCCGTCGTCGCGCATCCGGCGTCGTTCTACGCCGGGCTCGCCGCCGAGCGTTCGATCGGCCGGGCGGGAGACACACTGCCGCTCCGCGTCGTCACCGTCGATTGGGCCGGCGGACGTCTCGGCGGCCGCGACCTCGCGTACACCGTGTTCCAGCGCGAGTGGAAGAACACCTGGGAGGAAGACGCGACCGGCGGCGGCGAGTGGACGTGGACGACCGAGGACACCGAGGTCGCCAGCGGGACCCTCACGACCGACGAGCGCGGCGACGGCACGGTCTCGTTCACTCCCGCAACAGGCGGGTCGTTCAAGGTTGTCGTCGAAGGCCTCGACGAGCTCGAGCGCACGGCGCGATCGAGCCTGTTCATGTGGGTAAGCGGCCCCGACACCGTGACCTGGCGTCAGACCAACGACGACCGGATCACGCTCGTCGCGGACAAGTCGACGTACGCAGTCGGAGACACGGCACAGATCCTGATTCCGAGTCCCTACCCGGGGGAGCAGTGGGCGCTCGTGACGATCGAGCGAAGCGGCGTGCTGTCCCAGCAGGTGATCCTGCTTCGTTCGAACAGCACGGTCCTTCCGATCGAGATCACCGAGGACGACATCCCGAACGTCTACGTGAGCGTAGTGCTAGTCCAGGGCCGCGCCGCGGCCGCAGCAGCGGGAGGCAGGGTCACGGCGAGCATGAAGCTCGGATACGCCTCGTTGTCGGTCGATCCGGCGCCGCGGATCCTCGACGTATCCATCGTCGGCCCGGAGGGGAGTCTCCTGCCTGGCCAGACCGCAACCTACACGCTGACGGCCACCGACTCGACCGGCGAGCCCGTCGTCGGGCAGTTCTCGCTCGACGTCGTCGACAAGGCGATCCTCACCCTGAAACCGAGAGAGGCCGATCGCATTGCCGGGACGTTCTACGGCCCGCGCGGGCTCGGCGTGACGACGGCCAGCTCACTGACGCTGTCGCTATCCCGCCTCGTACTCGAACAGCTCGACGATTTGTCCGACGTGGACGAGGATTCGAAATTCATGGCCGAAGGCCGCGGGCCGATGGTCGGTGCCGCGGCGCCGATGGCCGCCGAGATGGCGAGAACGTCTTCTGCCGCCCCCGCGCCAAGTTCGCTGCCCGAGGGCGTCACGCTGCGTGAGGACTTCGCCGACACGGCGTACTGGAGCCCGGCCGTCACGACGGACCGCGACGGCCGCGCCACCCTCGAGGTGAAACTGCCAGACAACTTGACGACGTGGATCGTCCGCGCGGTAGGAACGACGGCGGACACGAGAGTCGGAGAGGGCCTCAGTTCGACCCTCGTCACGAAGCCGCTCCTCGTCCGCCCGGTAGCCCCGCGCTTCTTCGTGGTCGGCGACCGCGTCCGCCTCGCGGCTTCGGTGACAAACCAGACCGTGCAGGACCTCGATGTCGCGCTGACACTGGCGTCGGTCGGACTTGCACTGGAGGCGCCGGCGGTCCAGACGATGACCGTTCCGGCAGGGTCCGAGCGGCAGGCCACGTGGTGGGTGACAGTCGAAGATGTCGAGAACGTCGACCTCGCGTGGAGCGCGGTGTCGGGCGAGTTGTCGGACGCTGCGCGGCCGCGGCTCACGACGGGCCCTGAGGGAACGATCCCCGTCTACCGCTACACGGCTCCAGAGACCGTCGGAACGGCCGGCGACCTTCGCCAGGCGGGAAGCCGCACCGAGATCATCTCTCTCCCGGCCGGATACGACGCGGATGCGAGCCGGCTGGACGTGCGGCTCGACGTGTCCCTCGCCGCGGCCATGCAGGAGGGCCTGACGTACCTCGAGCACTTCGAGTACGAGTGCACGGAGCAGGTTGTGAGCCGGTTCCTGCCGAACGTCCTGACGTACCGCGCGCTGCGCCTTCTTGGCGTCGAAGACGCCGAGCTTGCGGCGCGCCTCCACGATCTCGTCCTCGAGGGGCTAGACAAGTTGTACGTCCGTCAGAATGGCGACGGAGGCTGGGGATGGTGGGACGGCGACTCGTCGAGCCCCTATCTCACCGCCTACGCGTTGTACGCACTCCTGCGCCTTCAGGAGTCGGACACGCTCGTGCGCTCCGACGTGATCGATCGCGCCGCGCGACACCTCGAGTCGACGCTCGTGTCGGAGCAGGACTTGCGCTCGATGCGCGAGGCCAACCGACAGGCGTGGGTGCTCTACGTGCTGTCGCTCGCCGGTCGCAGCGATCCAGCTGCGAGCTACGCGAGTCAGCTGTTCGAGAACCGCGCCAAGCTCAGCCACTACGGGAAGGCCTATCTGGCGATGACGCTCGACGGCTTCGGCCGTCCGCGGGTCGAGATCGATGCGCTCTTGTCCGACCTGATCAACGCGTCGATCCAGAGCGCGACGGGCATGCACTGGGAGGAACCCGCCTATGACTGGTGGGCGATGAATACCGACACGCGTTCGACGGCGATCATCCTCGACGCGTTCGTCCAGCTCGACCCGAACCATGTGCTCCTTCCGAATGTCGTGCGTTGGCTGATGGTCGCGCGCAAGGCCGGCATCTGGGAAACAACCCAAGAGACGGCGTGGGCGCTCGTCTCGCTGACCGACTGGATGGTCGCCACGGGCGAACTCAACGCCGACTACGCATACGGCGTTCTCTGGGACGGCGCCGAGAAGCTTTCCGCACAGGCGACGCGGGAGACCGTGCGGGAGTCGACCGCGCTGCGCTTCGCCGGCGACGAACTGGCGACGAGCGACCGTCACACCCTCACCGTGTTCCGTGAAGAGGGCACCGGCGTGCTCTACTACACGGCCCACCTCAGCCTGCGGCTTCCGGCCGACGAGGTCGGCGCCTTGGCGCGAGGGATCGTCGTCAGCCGGCAGTACGTGCCCGTCAACTGCGCGCTCGACGCGGCGTGCCCGGACGTCGGCCAGGCGACGGTCGGCGAGACCTACGAGGTCCGACTGACGCTCGTCGCGCCGAACGACCTGTACTACGTCGTGCTCGAGGATCCGCTCCCCGCGGGGTGCGAGGCCGTGGACACGTCGCTCGCGACGACGAGCGTGCTGGAATCGTCGCCGAGCGTGACGCGAGAGTCCTCGAAGTCGTCGTGGTTCTCGTGGTGGTGGTGGCGGTGGTACTCGCGCAGCGAGCTGCGCGACGAGAAGGTCGTCTTGTTCGCCGACTACCTGCCGGCGGGAACCTACACGTACCGCTACACCGTGCGTGCCGTCCAGCCGGGCGAGTTCAAGGTCCTGCCGGCGGTGGCGCGCGAGTTCTACTTCCCGGAGGTGTTCGGAAGGTCGGACGGACGGGGATTCACCGTTCTACCAGCCGACGGGTAGGCGGGCCCGACCGAATCGCTAGGCGGCCGCGCGGCCTCAGGCCGACCGGCCGCCTAGCGGCCGCGCAGGAGCTGCAGCGCGTGCAGGTTGTTCGAGCAGTTGAAGACGATGAGGCCTGTCTCCCCAGCCTCGGGCACGGTCGCGTAGAGTTCAGTGATCGTGATCTCGCGACGAGCGAGCGCTTCGGTGATCCGACACAGAAACCCGGGGTGGTGAGGCAGTTCCATTGTCAGGACGTCTCGCTCGCGCACGGCGTAGCCCGCGTCGCGCAGCGCATCTCGCGCGTAGGATTGCGAGCTCGTGATGAGCCGGATCTGGACGGAGTCTCCGTCGACGCTTGCGGAGACCGCCGAGAGGTTGATGCCCATGTCGCCGAGGAGGCGACTGATGTCGGCGACGACGCCAATCCTGTCCACGCCTTCGACGATGATCTCTCGCACCAGCTTCGCTTCCCGCACGTGCCCTCCCAGCTTCCGGACCAGGCTAGCGCGGTGCGATCGTGCGCTGCGACCGCACGCCCCGCCGCGGCGGGACATTCGCCCCTCGCCATGCCAGAGCGGCCGAGGTCCCGCATCGCGGAGACCAATGTCCCGGCACCGGCCACTCGAGGTCCGAGAGAACAGCGTTCCCACCTGCTAGCCTCGTCGAGATGAAGAGACGATGGCGTTCGTGGGTCTTCGGTGCCGCGTCGGTCGCTATGTGCGCGTGCACATTCGCGGCGTTCGGCGCCGTGCGCGTCGACATGCTGTCGCCGCCGAAGGACGCGGCGCCCGGCCAGGTCGTGACCCACGTCTTCGCCGTGACGCACGATGAGCCGGCGGCGGCGACGTTCGCTCTCGAAGCCGGAGCGCCCGCGGGATGGGCGATCCTCGGCGTCCCGCCGGAGATCACGGTCGGCCCCGGAGAAGAAGGCCTCGTCTTCATGACGCTGCCGGTCCCGGCGGACGCCGCAGCCGGCATGGCGGTCGTCTCCTTGCGCGCGATCTCGATCTTGGATCCCGCCGATGACGCGTCGGCCGGAGTCGCAACGCAGATCGTCGCGGTGAATCAAATCGAGCTCACGCCGCCCGCAGGGAACAGCCTGTCTCCCGGCGGGTCGACGTCCTACTCGGTGCGGGTGACGAACCGCGGAAACGCTCAGGACGTGATGGCTGTCGTCGTCGTCTCGTCGCGCGGGTACACCGCCGAGGCCTCGGCGCCCTCGCTCGAACTCGCTCCGCAAGAGAGTCGCGACCTTGTCGTGCGCCTCACCTTGCCGCCCGACGCCGCGCCCGGCCGCGACGTTCTCTCCGTACGCGCCATCTCCACGCTCTACCCCGGAATCGAGGACGAGATCGCGATCTTCACGACGATCCTGCCCCCCGGGCCTGAGGCCATCGGCGGGTCGCTCTACGAGGTGCTTCCCGCCCGACTCACGTTCGGCGTCGAGCGCAACGAAACGACAGACACGTTCGACAGCCACGCCTCGGTGTCCGTGACGGGACTCGTCTTCGATGGGACGTTCACCGCGTCGGCCACCGCACTCCACCCGTTCGGACCGGATCCTGTCGACGTCACGGCCTACTCGCTCAGCTACAGGATCGATCGGACCTCTTTTGCCGTGGGAACGGGCTCTCAGTCGATCACGGACCTTCACTCGATCGCCTGCGACGGCGGATCGATGGTTCTGGACGCCGGCTTCCTCGACGCAGCCCTGATCGCCGGCGGAGGCGACGGCGAGACGCGCTTCGGCGGACGCCTGGCCTTCGGGCCGGAAGAGGCGAGGGCCGGCTTCGCCGCCACCGACCGCCGCACCCTCGCGACCCGCTCGGCGGCGTGGACGGGCTTCGCGCGCGCCGAACCGCTCAACGGCTGGACGCTGCGCGCCGAGGGCGGCCGCGGGATGTCGGACGGGAAGACCGGACGCGCGGCGTTCTTCGGAACAGCGATCGACACCAAGGTCTACTTCCTGAGCGCGGCCGCGTTCTCGGTCGACACGTACTTCCCGGGTCCGCGCCAGGATCGAGCCGGCATCGAGGCGTCGCAGCGCTTACGCCTCGAGACGTTCTCGTTCGGTCTGTCCGTCGGGCATATCTGGAACAACGTCATCCGCGCTCCCCTCGTGCCGACACTGGTCACGGACACCCTCGGCGTCAACGTTGCGGCAACCCCGTGGAAAGACGGACCGACGATCCAGGGCACGATCTCGTTCGAGCGCAAGCATCAGTCGGATGGAGTCCCGCGGGACGACGTGGACGCGCTTCTCGCCTACCACGTTGCCGACGCGCGGGGCCCGTTCCCGTACGCGTTCTCGGGCCGAGTCGCCGACCGACTCGACCTCGTCGTCGGAACGCGAGAGCGCACCGTCACCCACACCCAGGAGGTCGGGCTCTCGATCGACGAGTTGCTCATCTCCCTGCGCCTCTCGGAAGAGCAGACCGTCGATCTGGCGCACGGCATCGTCCTCGCGACAGGCGGCAGCGCGTCGCTCGTCGTTCGCCCCGCCGGCATTCCCCACGAAGCTTCCATCGATTTCCGGTCGTCCGCCGGCAGCCGGCTCGATCTCAAGGCCGCGTTCGTGCTTCACCCGACGCCCGACCTCAGCGTATCCCTCGGCGGGTTCGCCGAGTGGGAGCGCGGCGACCCAGCCGCAGCGCGGTTCGGCTGGAGCCTCGAAGTAGAGGCGACCCTCGGGATCCCTCTGCCTTTCCTCGTGACGCGAGGGCGCATCGGCGGGCGCGTCTTTGTCGACCGGGACGCCGACGGCACCCTGGACGCCGGGGAGTCTCCCGCCGCTGGCGCCGTCGTGTTCTTGGAAGAGGGCGAGGTTTCGACCGACGCGGAGGGCAAGTACAAGTTCCCGCCTCTCTCGCCCGGCACGTACTCGCTCGACGTGCGCGAGCTCCCGCTCGACGCCGCATCCTCCGGCCCCATTTCGGTCGCGATCACGCCGGGAGACGAGGTCACGGTCGACATCCCTCTCGCGGCCCTGCTCAGGATCCGCGGGGCGGTCTTCGATGACGCGAACCAGGACGGAGACCGGCAGCCCGGCGAGGCCGGGCTCGCCGACGTCGGCGTCGTGTTCGTCGACAGCGCCGGAGTGTCGGTCCGCACGACGTCGGACGCGCACGGCGACTTTGTCCTGGCGAGCGCTCGCGTAGGAACGTACGCCGTGTCGGTCGACGCGCGGACTCTCTCGGAGAGGTTCTCGTTCACGACGCCGCAGTCGGCATCCGTGGACGCCGGCGCAGAGACCGTCGTCTTGTTCGGCGGGTTCGTTCGCGCGCGCCCGATCGTCGTCACGTTCCAGCCGCCCACGGCCGACATCACGTACATGCCCGCGGCGCCACGCGCTGGCGAACCGGTGACGTTCGACGCCTCGGCGTCGTTCGACTTCGACGGCACGCTCGTCGCCACCGCGTGGGACTTCGACACTGACGGGGTCACGGACGCAACAGAGACGGTCACGGCGCACACGTTCGCCGCGCCGGGTCGCTACCGCGTGTCTCTCACGGTGACCGATGACGCAGGGAACCGCGACACGAAAACCGTCGACGTCTCCGTGCAGGCACCGACCCCGACCGCAGGCCCACCGCCCAGCGCGCCGTCGTCGACAGGGACGCCCACCGCACCCCCAACGGCCGCGCCGCGGCCGCCGGTGGCCGACTTCGCCTACGCTCCCGTGCTTCCTGTGGCCGGGCTCCCGGTGGCTTTCGATGCCGCGGCGTCGGTCGACTTCGACGGCGGCGTCGTGCGCTACGCGTGGGATTTCGACGTCGACGGCGCGCCCGACGCCGAGGGTGTGACCGCGGAGTGGATCTTCCCCGCGGCCGGCGCGCACGACGTCGTGCTCACCGTGACCGACGCGACGGGACTGACCGACACCGCCGTCTACACCGTGGACGTCGCTCAGCCGGCCGCTGCGCCGCTGGCGCCACTGCAGGCCGAATTCGCCTACGCGCCGCCCGCTCCGCGCGCCGGAGCCGTCGTCCGATTCGACGCGAGCGCGTCCGCGGACTCCAGCGGAAGCGAGCTCGTCTTCGCGTGGGATCTCGACGCGGACGGAACGGCGGACAGTCGGTCCTCGGTCGCGGAGTGGACCTTCCCGGAGCCGGGGTCGTACCCCGTGACGTTGGCGGTCGATACGCCGGACGGCCGATCGGCGATGACAACACAGGTGGTCGCCGTCCTCGCGTCACAGGGCGGCGTGACCGGCGGCCAGCCGCCGATCGCCGTGCTCGAGGTCGCGCCCGCGCGGCCGAAAGCAGGCGCTCCCGTGCTCTTCAGTTCGACAGGCTCGGTCGACTTCGACGGTCTCGTTGTTGCCGCAGCGTGGGATTTTACGACCGACGGGCTCATCGACTCGACACAAGCGGCCGCGACGACAACGTACGCCGAGCCGGGCACGTTCGTCGTAACGCTCACCGTGTATGACGATGCGGGCAACAGCGACACGGTGACCGCGACCTTGACCGTGGAGTAACTCGGCCGACGCGCGAGAGGACTCGCTCGCCCCCTCTCTACACGACGTCGACGAACGAGCGTTTGCCGACCTGGACGAGCAACGGAGGCGCGAACGCAACGTCCGCGTCAGGCGATTCGACGCGATCCTCATTCACGCGCACGCCGCCCTGCAGGATCACACGCTTCGCCTCACTGCGGCTCGAGACGAGGCCGGAGGCTTGGAGAAGATCGACGATTCCGATCCGGCCGCTCTTGTTGACCAGGCCGCGGTCGATCGTCACGCGGCGAACGTCGCTCGGCCGCTCGTGATGAATGTGGATCCGATCGAACTCCGCTTCCGCGGCCGCGGCGGCGTCTGCGCTGTGATAGGTCCCGACGAGCGTCCGCGCCAGCCGGCGCTTCGCGTCGCGCGGAGCAGACGCGATTTCGTCCTTCACGGCGTCGAGCGCGGTGTCCGTTAGGAACGTGGTGTAGGGCTCGATCAGCGTGTCCGGAATCGACAGGATCTTGCCGTACATCACCTCGGCGGCCTCGCCGATGCCGACATAGTTCCCGACGGTCTGGCTCATCGCGCGCTCGCCGTCGATGCCGAGCAAGAGCGGCACGGTCATCACGACTTGCGGGTCCTGCCCGTACTCGCGTTGGATGTCCCGGCCGACGAGCAGGTTGAACAACTGGTCGGCACCGCCGAGTTCGACGTCGGCGCGAATGGCGACCGAATCGTAGGCCTGCGCCAACGGGTAGAGGAACTCGAGCACGCTGATCGAGCGCCCGTCGGCGTAGCGCTTGGCGAAGTCGTCGCGCTCGAGCATCCGCGCCACCGTGTACTTGGCCGTGAGATGGATGACGTCGGCGAACGACATCCCGCTGAGCCACTCCGAGTTGTAGCGCACCTCGGTCCGCTCGCGATCGAGAATCTTGAACGCCTGGTCCTGATACGTCGACATGTTCCGCTCGATGTCGGCCTGCGACATCAGGACGCGCGTCGACGAACGGCCCGACGGGTCGCCGATCCGCCTCGTGAAGTCGCCCACGACCAGGACCCCCGTGTGCCCGAGATCCTGAAACTGGCGCATCTTGCGCAGCGGAACCGAGTGGCCGAACGTGAGGTGCGGCGCCGACGGATCGATGCCCAGCTTGACGCGCAGAGGCCGCTTCTCGGCCTCTGATCGCTCGAGCTTCGCCGCGAGGTCCTCGACCGGGACGACCGAGTCCGTTCCGCGCAGGAGACTGTCCATCTTCTCTTCCTTCGTTCTTGCCATCCCCGACCTCACGTTCTGACGACCGAGACGATCTTGTCGTCCTCTTCAAGCTGAATCAGTCGCACGCCCCTCGCGTAGCGGCGGTAGACGTTGATGTCGCCCGCCAGGATTCGGATGACCTTCTGCTCGGTCGTGATGATGATCTCGTCCTGGTCCGAAACGACGAGGATCGTGACGAGCACGCCGGAGTCCGCGTCGAGCTTGATCCCCTGGACGCCTTTGCCGCCGCGCCCCTGGAGCGGGAACTCGTCGAGGGCGACGCGCTTCCCGTATCCACGCTCCGTCACCATCAGCAGCTTCTTCTCCATCGTGATCTCGCGCCCGAGGCACGCCATCCCGATGACGTGGTCGCTTTCGTCGAGTCGGATGCCGATCACGCCGCGAGACGGGCGCTTCGTGAGCCGCACGTCGTCGTCGCGGAACCGAATCGTCTGGCCCGCCCGCGTCGCCAGGATCAGGTCGCCGTCGCCCGCAGCCACGTCGACCAGCCGATCTTCGTCGTCGGCGTTGAGCGCGATGATCCCGCCGGCGTGGACATTCGAGTAATCGGCGAGCCGGTTCTTGTTCACGATCCCGTTCGCCGTCGCCATCAAGCACAGGTCGTCCTCGACGAGCGAGAAGCTCCGCACGGGCAGAATCGAGCGAACGAATTCATCCTGCTCCAGCGGGATGAAGCTGCGCACGTTCTTGCCCGACGCGTCGCGGCCGAGGGACGGCAGCCGGTGGCCTTGCGTTCGGTACACCTTGCGGCGGTCGCTGAAGATGAGCAGTTCGTCGCGCGCGTTCACGAGCGTCGTGACCTCGACGTAGTCGTCGTCCTTCGTCCGCTGCCCAATCACGCCCTTGCCGCCCCGCCCCTGGGAGCGGAAGTCGTGCGCCCGCGGCGCGTTGATGTAGCCGC
>JBFYRA010000017.1:0-2759 GCA_041302485.1 Candidatus Bipolaricaulota bacterium | reverse complement strand
CGGCCGCAGAAAAGACCAGAGGGTCCTGCCAAAGGCAGAACCCTCTCGCAGGCGTGATCGCCGCTTCAGTCTCTCTAAGAAGCTACGCTTCTCTTCTTGTTGACGGGATCTTATCCTTCGGACGATCGTAGGGCAAGTCCACTCCCGCAACACCGCGTCGCGCCGCGCCGTCACGCCAATCCGACTGCAGGAGCGACAACAAGACGAGATCGATGAACTCGCCGCGCTCGAACTCGTAGTCGCGCAGGATTCCCTCCGTCGCGAACCCGCACCGCTCGACGACGCGAAGCGACGCATCGTTGCGCGGATCGACAAGCGCCTCGACGCGGCGGAGGCTCTTCGTGAAGAAGCCGAACTCGAGCACCGACGTCAGCGCCTCGTGCATCAAGCCGCGTCGCCAGAACGGCCGGGCGAGGAGGAAGCCAACCTCCGCCCGCGCATGCTCGGGCGCGAAGTCGAAGAACCCGACGTCTCCGATGTATTCGCCGCGACCTCGCTCAGTGATGATCCAGCGGATTCCGTCTCCCGACCGCGCGTCGTCGCGGAAGTCGCGGATCTGGCCTCTCGCCTCGGCGATCGTCGACAGAGGTTCGGCGCCAAAGTAGAGCATGGTCTCGGCATCGCGCCAGGCTGCAAGCAGCGATGGGGCGTCCGAACGGCGCGGCTCGCGCAGGACGAGCCGCTCGGTCTCAAGATGGGGGAACAGGTACCGCAGTCGCACGTCACCTCCGCTCGACGTTCTGCCTCATGATGATCTCCTCCGACGCCGCGTCGCGGCCGGCGGCGACCCAGAGCGCGAGCACTCTCCCTCCTTGCCCAAGATCGTACCGCACGCCGGGTCGACAGACAGACAGTCGCCTTGACCCGCGGAACTCCTTGTGGTCTACTTCTCGGCGGAGGACTCGGATGCGCATCGTGTTCTGTCTTGGACTCGTCGCGATTGTCGCCGCACTCTGCGGTTGCACGGAGTCTCGCGTGCTGCGCGCGTACGTCGATCCTCCGACCGGCCACGTGCCCTACGAAGCGCGCATCGTGTGCAGCGCACTCCCCGGAACCTACACGGTCGAGCTGCCGGATGGCAGCTCCACGACGACGAAGGAGAGTCAGCTCGCGGTCACCATCGATCGGCTCGCGTGGACGGCACGGGTGACGTGGACGGACGGCGAGGACGTGCTCGTCGCCACCGCGGAAGCGCAAGGCACCAACGAACTCCCGCTCATCCTCGCCCCACGCCTCAACGGCGACGCCTACCAGGGATTCCTTCGCCCGCGCGAGGCGACACTCATCGACTTCACGCACCGCGCCGCCGGGCTGTCGGGGCCGGAGACCGGGGTCGTCTACGACGGCGACTGGCGCATCGTCTCGCTGCGTGTCGAAGCGGAGACCAAGGTCGTCTGCGGCGCGGCAATGGGAGACTCCATCTACACGCCTCCGTGGGAGGACGGCGAGTTCCACGCCCTGTTCCGCGGCAGCATCTGGGAGAACGCGTGCATCGTCTATCCGCTCTACACGGCCGAGCTGGCTCCGAACGGCCGCCCCTACGCTCCTCAGGCACTGCCCGGGTACACCTACGACGGAGCGCGGAATCGCAACCTGCTCCTCGGCGTCGAATTCCCCGAACAGGCGGCCGTCATCCGTATCTTGATCGAGGACGACTGGGGACGTCGGACGAGCGCTGCGTTCCCGTTCACAGTCTCTGCGACGCCCTTCTGGGACTTCGGGGGCGACGACCCCGACCACCCACACTACGACAAGCCGACCTTGTTCAAGAACGCCGTGTTCTTCGTATCGAGTCGGCTGGGTCGGTTCTACCACCGCCGCGGCTGCGCCGGAGTGTGCAGCATTCCGGGGCCTGACCGGCTCTACTTCGCGAGCGGGGAGAACGCCGAGGCCGCCGGGAAGGTGCGCTCCCCGGATTGCTTCGACTACTAGCCCGAGCTCCCAAAGCAGCTCACACAGGAGGAGTGTCCATGGACGACCACGAGGCAGGAAGAGGGGCCGTCGTCCGTCTGCGCGAGGTAACAAGCGAAACCGTCGGACGCGTCTGCAAGCTGAGCGACACGTTGTCCGATGAGCAACAGAAGATGGTCGCCCCCAACGCGTACTCGATCGCGCAGGCGTACTTCGAGAAGCACGCCTGGTTCCGCGCCGTCTATGCCGACGACATTCCCGTCGGGTTCGTCATGCTCTACGATGACGCGGAAAAGGACTCCCTCACCCTCTGGCGGTTCATGATCGCCGGGTTGCACCAGGGAAAAGGCTTGGGCCGCCGCGCGCTCGAACTCGTCTTCGAGCACGCGAAGGAGCGCCCGAACGTGCGCGAAATCAGAGCAAGCTACGTGCCGATCGAGGGAGGCGCCGGTCCCTTCTACCGCAAGCTCGGATTCGAGCCGACAGGCGAGATGGAGGGCGAGGAAGTCGTCATTCGTCTGGCGCTGCGCTAGTCCGCAACGGCTCGCTGAAGACCTCGAATCGATCGCTCGTCGCCTTGCAGATCGGGCACACAGAGGGCGGACGCTCGCGAGCGCAGAGATACCCGCAGACGCGGCAGCGCCAAACGGGGATGACTCCCGCATGCAGCGCGGTCGTCCGTTGGATCTGCCTCTCGCGAAGAGGCGGCCGGCGCTCGGGCACGCGCGCAAGCGCTCGCGCGCCGCGACGCACGTCGTCCGAGACGTAGAGGCCGCAATAGCAGCTTCCCCAGTCGAGGAGATCGGCGTCTCGGTAGTCGCACGGGCAGACGATGTCGCGGTCGAGAT
>JBFYRA010000006.1:0-2746 GCA_041302485.1 Candidatus Bipolaricaulota bacterium | reverse complement strand
CCTCGAGCGCAGGGCCGAACCCGAAGAATGACCACACGCGCCGCGCCGGGATGTACTCGCCGAACGGCACCGGCCGCACCATGTCGTAGACCGCCGCGACGTCGCCCGACCGATCGAGCAGGACGACGCTGTTGAACCATTCCCCGTCTCGCAGATCGCTCGTCCCGAACACGACGTCGGCCTCGGCGTCGCGCGCCACTTTCGCCAAGCGTTCGAGCACGGGCGGGTTCCGCAAGGCGTAAGCTGGAAGGAACGACTCCGGGAAGACGATGAGATCGGGATCCGTCGCCACCGCCCTGTCGGCGAGCGCTCCGTAGCGGTCGAGGAGCTCGGGCAGTTGGTTCGTGTCAAGCTTCACGTCCTGATCGACGAGTGACGAGACGATCGCCGCGCGCTTTGCGGGGCCCGCGTCCGGCGCGACCGGCACGAGCGCCGGAAGCCCGAGCACGGCGAGCGAAGCGAGCGCGCCGATCACGAAACGAACCCTGCGCCTGCGCCAAGCGACGTAGAGGCAAGCGCTCGCCGCGACGAGCGCGGCCGTGATCGCGTAGGGCCCCAAGTAGGCCGCGAGCTGAGCGAAGCTCGGCACGCCGCTGATCGCGAGGTAGAACGACGAGAACGAGACCCCAAGAGGCCCGAGCGTGCGCAGAAACTCGAATAGGGCAAACCCCGCCGCCACGGCAAAGATGAAGCGCACGTCGCCCGTTCGGCGGCGCAGCCAGGCGAGCAGCAGGCCGAGAAGCCCGATCTGCACGGCAAGATAGGCGATTGCCACGACGAACCCCGGCGCCACGAGAGGCGTGAAACGATAGAGCGTCACGATCCAGCGCAAGTCGACTGCGAAGAACGCGACGCCGAACAAGAAGCCCGCGCGGAATCCGCGCCCCTCGGCGATCTCGTGCAGAAGCGGCAGAAGTGCGATGAGAAGCACGAAACTTCCCCCGACTCCGGGCATCGCCGCCGCGGCCAGAGCGCCGGACGCGAGGAGCAAGAGCCATTGGCCCCATCTTGAGTGTGCCATATACTTGTCCATCATACGGGGAGACGAAGGGGGCGTCATGCATCCGATCCTGTTCCAGGTGGGCCCGATCGCGATTCGCTACTACGGGCTCATGTACATCGTCGCCATCGCCGTCGGGTTCTATCTCTTGTGGCGCGAGGTCAAGCGGAAGCGGATCCCTCTCGAGACCGAGTCGCTCCTCGACCTCTTGTTGCTCACGATCCCCCTCGCGATCATCGGCGCGCGCCTCTACTACGTCGTCTTCCGCCTCGACTACTACGGACGCTTCCCGCTCGACATCTTCAAGATGTGGGAAGGCGGACTTGCGATTCACGGCGGCGTCCTCGGCGGCATCCTCGCCGTTCTCCTCTTCGCGCGCTGGAAGCGCGTCAAGTTCTGGGCGCTTACTGACGCGATCGCGCCGAGCCTCATCCTCGGCCAGGCCATCGGCAGGATCGGGAACCTTATGAACGGCGACGCCTACGGCACGCCGACGACGCTGCCGTGGGGCATTCACTTCCCTGCCAACTCGCCCGCCGGCATGGCGTATCCCGGCCTCGCCACGCACCCGTCGATGATTTACGAGATGATCCTGAACCTCGCGATCTTCGCGTACCTGTGGGCGATCCGGAAGAAGGAGTACAAGGACGGCTTCTCGACCGCCATGTACTTCATCCTCTACGCTGTCGCCCGTTCGATCGTCAGCCTCACGCGCGGCGACGACCTCTATCTCGGCCCGATCAAGGCGCCGCACCTCGTGAGCGCGCTGCTCGTCATCGGCTTCGGCCTGTACATCTGGAAGGCCAAGCTGTACGAGCGAACTCCCTCTCCGGGCGGATCGCGCTAGGAGAGCGAGGAACCTGGAGGGCTAGCCGATTTGGGGCTTCAGGGATTGATGCCCGAGCGCTCGAGAAGACCGTAGATGTCCTCGCGGGAGCCGATCATCACAATCAACGCGCAGCGCTCGCGCTCCGCCAAGCTCTCTACGCACGCGCGGGGCCAGCTGGACATCCCAGTGTGCGTCGGACATCTATCCCAATCCCCGGAACGCCTCGTCGACCGTCAGCGTCTGCTTCTCGCGATAGGCGATCTCGGCCTCGCGAAGGACGTCGCCCAAGACGAGTTTCCTGACAATGACGCGGTCCCCGTCCACGGCGAAGACCATCGAGTCCCCGGCCTCAAGGCCGAGGGCATCACGCACCGGCTTCGGAATCACAACCTGTCCCTTTGTGGATAGCTTTGCCGCCGCAAGCATCGAACCTCCAGCGCCTTACTTGTAAGACGCAGCGCTATCGACAGTCACGGCCAGGTTGTCAAGCAGGCGGGCATCGCCTCATCAGGTTCTCGCGACGGCCGGGCATCTCACTGAGGGCAGCCCCACCGCGCGCAGTCTTGGACGATGTTGTCGACGTGAGTCGTCGATATCGAGGCATGGTCAGCGGGGCCGAGGCGTCGCGGTCAGCGCTCGGTTGCTCTCCATGCCGGTGCGGGGTAGCCTCGGAGGGCTGCAGCGCAGAGAGAGCAGAAGGGGGACCGGGATGAGGAAGACGCTCGCAATGGCCATAGTCCTTGTCGCTAGCTCGTGTCTCGCAGCCGCGGCGGCGCCGCGGTTGTCGGTAGATCTCTCGGCCTACAGCTTCCCCGACACCGTCGAGGGCATGGCTGTCATGCACACGTTCCTCCTGACCAACACGGGCGACGAGGAACTCCTCATCACGGAAGTGCAGGTGAGTTGCGGTTGCACGA
>JBFYRA010000153.1:0-3601 GCA_041302485.1 Candidatus Bipolaricaulota bacterium | reverse complement strand
ACACCATTGGTCTGACTACGACGGGTTCATCGCTCGCGAGATGGCCAGGGCGACTGGCATGAACTGCGCTTTCGCAGATGACGGAGAAAACGTCGTGCTGACCAAGTTCGAGGTTCGCGGGGCTGAGGGTTTTAGCATAGGGCGTGGCGTCATGCGAGCAGAACTGGTGACTCCCTCGGGCCTCGTCGTCAACGTATTCAGTGTCCATACCGGGAATCCCCCACCTGGTGGAGCTTCCAGCGTGATGATGGCTCGCGAGACCCAGACGCTCGTAGCCCATATGAAGCCGTATCGTTCGGGAGCGGCAATTCTGCTCGGCGACATGAACGCCCGCCTCGACGAGCCGAAGATTCAGCCCATCTGGAGAGATGGCTGGGTGCTCGTCGGCAGCAACCTTCCTGACCTGATCTGGGTCTCCCCGGGTTTCCCGCTCCTGCAGAGCAGCGAGGACATCGCGAGCTCGACCTTCTGTGAGTACTCCCATGCTCTGGGCGGCCGATTCTGCGACTACAGCGACATCATGTCCGACCACTACCCGGTTCTCGTGGACGTGTGGACCCTCCCATGACCTGATGTTGTGAGCTGCCCCTCTTGCCCACGACCTGGCCCTCAGAGATGTGGCCAGGGATTGGCGGATCCTTGTCTTGGATTACGTCTCTCCGGAGGAAGCGGGTGCGCAGGGCCGTCCAACTGGGTCTATCGAGGGAATTGCCTACAGAAAAGTGTTCTATGGGCCTGCGTGGACTCGAACCACGGACCTCCCGCTTATCAGGCGAGCGCTCTAACCAGCTGAGCTACAGACCCAGTCAGACCGGGCAATGGTATCGGGCGGTGTCTGGGGTGTCAAGCGGACGCGGTGCTGTAGTGCCGTTGCCGTCGGAGTTTCACTCTTCGAGGGCGCTGTCGGCTTCGTGGGCGCGAAGGGCGTCGGAGAGGGTTTCCATGTTGCCGTCCATCACTGTCGTCAGATCGTAGAGCGTGAGCCCAATGCGGTGGTCGGTGATCCGGTTCTGCGGGAAGTTGTACGTGCGAATCTTCTCGCTGCGATCGCCGGAGCCGATCGCGGCGCGGCGTGTCGCCGTGAGCGAGGCGTGCTTCTCCTGTTCGTGGATGTCGTGCAGTCGAGCGCGCAAGACGCGCATCGCCTGGGCGCGGTTCTTCATCTGCGACTTCTCGTCCTGGCAGCTCGCGACGACGCCGGTCGGAATGTGGGTGATGCGCACGGCGGAGTCGGTCGTGTTGACGCTCTGTCCGCCGGGCCCCTGCGAGCGGAATGTCTCGATCTTGAGGTCGTTCGGATCGATCTCGATCTCGACGTCCTCGACCTCGGGAAGCGCGACGACGGTGGCCGTCGACGTGTGGACGCGCCCCTGCGCCTCGGTCTCGGGCACGCGCTGCACGCGGTGGACGCCCGACTCGAATCGATAGACGCCGTAGGCGCCCTTGCCTTCCACCGAGAACGTGAGCTGTCGGAACCCGCCAAGCGCCGTTGCGTTGCTGTCGAGGAGCAGCGTCTTCCAGCGGAGTTTCTCGGCGAAGCGGGCGTACATCCGGAAGAGATCCGCCGCAAACAGGCTCGACTCATCGCCGCCCGTGCCGGCGCGAACCTCGATGATCGCGTTCTTCTCGTCGTTTGGATCGGGAGGCACGAGGAGCAGGCGGAACTGCTTCGCCAGGCCGTCGAGGCGCTGGCGATCCGTCTCGATCGCCTGCGTCAGCTCATCGCGCAGTTCGGGGTCGGTGTCCCGCAGCTCCTCCATCTCGGCGATGGACGTTGCGACCTTCTGCCAATTCTCGCCAAGGCGGATGAGATCCTGCACACGAGCGAAGCGTTGCGCGGTCTCGCGGTAGTCCGGGCGCGAGTACGCTGTCGGGTCCGACAGCCGTTGCTCGAGCTCGGCCCGTTCGGCGCGGATCTTCGCAAGATGAGGAGGGATCTCCAGATTGGCCATAGCGGAGTAACGCTACGCGAACGCAGAAGCCGTTTCAACTCGACCGTACGGCGACCTGGCTCCGCAGGAAGCGAATCTCCTCTTCGAGGGAGGCGATCCGCGCGTACAGCTCGCTGACGACGGCGTGGGCGCCGACGACCGCCTCGCGGCGGCAGACTTCCAGCTCGCTGCGGAGGAAGACGACCTGCTCGGCGAGGAGCCGCTCGACGTCGCTCGCGAAGTCGATTGCGTCGAGGGAAGCCTCGGACAAGAGCCGGTCGACGAACCCGTTGTCTTCCATATGTGATGCAGGCTACGTAGAACCATAGGCCGGAATCCGGACATGTGACCGATGCGGGAGCGCCCTTCGTCCCCTCGGAGGCCGCGCGCCGTCTGCCGCGACTTCTGCGGCGGTCGCTAGACTCGATGGCGAGGACACGAATGAGTGAGATCAGAGTCGATGCGAAGGCGTGCCTTCAGTGTGGCGCGTGCGTTCAGGTCTGCGCGATGGCCGGTGTGTTCGAGATCCGCGACGGGACCTCGGTTGCCGTGCGGCCGGAGGCATGCTGGGGTTGCGGGCAGTGCGTTTCGGTCTGCCCCGTCGACGCCATCGATCACGATGGGTTCCCGCTCGAGAAATGCCCGCTGATCGACCGCAGTCGAGAACCCTCGACCGAGCAACTGACGGCCGTTCTCCGCGCGCGACGCTCGACGCGCACGTTTGCCGAGCGTCCGGTGGCGCGAGAAGTCGTGCGCGATCTTGTCAGCGCGAGTCGTTGGGGGCCGTCGGCCTCAAACAGCCAAGACATTGACTGGGTGGCGATCGACGACCGCGCGCGGATGACCGAACTGTCCAAGACAACGATTGAACGGATCCGCCTGCTCGGGCGGCTGGCATCGAATCCGATCACACGCTTCGTCTTGCGCCTCGTCCTTGGTCGCGACATGGCGAAGAACGCAGCGCGCGCGGCGCGGTTCGGGGACGAGATGCTCGACCGCTGGTCCAAGGGGCGCGATCCCTTGTTCCACAACGCGCCGGTCGTTCTCGTCGGACACGCGCGCGAGCGCCGGCCGTTTGCGCGGGACGACGCCGTCTTTGCCGCGTACAACCTCATGCTTGCTGCCGAGCGACAGGGTCTCGCGACGTGCCAGATCGGCATCCTCCAGGCGGCCGTCGAAAAGAGCGGCAAGGTTCGCCGCATGCTCGGGCTTCCCGAGGGGCGCGAGGCGCAGATCGTTCTTGTGCTCGGCTATCCGCTCTACCCGTTCCGCCGGCTCGTGCCGCGGCGGATGCCCGAGCTTGGCTGGAATCCCCGTTAGGATGACGCCCAAGGCGCTCCGGCGGCTCCTTCTGTCCCCCCCTGGAGCGATCGAAGACCACCCGTTCGGTCCGGAACCCGACGTCTACAAGGTCGGAGGCCGCATGTTCGCGCTGGTCTCGACGGAGCCTGGCGACTCGCGTAACGAGTCGCTTGGAAGAACCGCTTCGCGGTTCTCCTCATCGGCCGAAGCGGGGCCGCAACTGACGATCACACTGAAACTCGAGCCCCTCCACGGACAGCTCTTGCGCGCGCAGCATCCCTCGGTGCGTCCGGGCTACCACATGAACAAGGATCACTGGAACACGATCACGATCGATCGCCACGTGCTTGACGAGGAGCTCGCCGAGT
>JBFYRA010000149.1:0-41839 GCA_041302485.1 Candidatus Bipolaricaulota bacterium | reverse complement strand
CCGGGGAAGTCCGAAGCATCGACGGCGGCACCGGATGCGGCGGCTGCAAGGATCTGGCTCATGTCGCCCCCGATGCCGATCGAACCCGGGAAGGCGTACGGCGCCCACCTTGTCGTAGAAGACAGGGCGAACGGGTTCACGTACCGCAAGGACTTCCAGTACCTCGCCCCGCTCGTCGTCCCGCTCGGAATCCGGCTCGAAGGCTGGGACGGCTCGAGCGCCGTGGATCTCACCGGGGTGGCGGACGAGGAGCTCGAGGACCTTGTCACCCTCTACACCCATCTCAAGACGTACGTGCAGACCGCGTCGGATATTGCGCTGGAGACGTTCCTCTCTCCGTCGATGGCCACAGTGCAGACGTACCCCGCCGTCGTCATGGTGGTTCCCAACGCTGGGCTGTCCACGACCTACGGCGGGAACACTCATGGTGTGACCCTCACGGTCGGACAGGCCTTTGTGCTCTACGTCGTACCTTCCGCGAACGAACTCGCCGCCTTGCGTACGCAGGTCACGGCATTCGATCGCCCCATTCTGGGCGATGTCTACCTCGGGCCGGGCGACCTAGGAAGCGTGACCGCTTTGTGTGTTTACATCGACGACGTCGCCTGGGACGTGCTCAAGGCGGCGTCCGCCGAGTGGGCGAAGCGCACCGCGTAGGGGCTACTTGTTTGGTGCGTTCTTCGTTCCGTCGCGAAGGAGCCAGATGGGGAGGAGGGGGTCCCCTCCATCGGGGATGCGCTGCCAGGTCTTCCCGTTGTCGTAGACGTCGCGAAGTGCCGAGGTCTCGTCGACGAGCGTACCTGCGGCGTCGCGAAGACGGATGACCGTGTTCGCATCATTCCGCAGGCGCAGACCCTCGTGGCGGTAGACAATCCGTTGGCCCGGCCTCAGGATGGAACTCTCGGCGGCGATCGCCGCGGCGCCGTCGGACGGGTAGTTGTAGCTCAACGTCCAGCCTGCAAGGTCGACGGCTTCTGTTCCGACGTTCAGGATTTCCACCCATTCCGCGTCGCGGTCGTAGCCGTTGGGATTCAGTTCGACTTCATTGAGCACGATCGTGCGCGGTGTGGCGGGCGCGTCCGCCGCGAGAGACGCGGCGAGCGTCCCGACAGCCACACACGCGGCCGCGATCACGACTTCACGGATGCGCATGGTCCTCCCTTCGGTGTCGCTACCGGACGGGATTCCGCAAGACGCCGATCCCGTCAATCTCGACTTCGACAACATCGCCGGGCGCCAGCCTCCCCACTCCGGCGGGCGTCCCGGTCGCGATCACGTCGCCGGGCTCGAGCGTCATGAACGACGTGATCTCCTCGATGAGGGCCGGGATTGAGAAGATGAACGCGCTTGTCCAGCCCTCCTGTTTCTGCACTCCGTTCTGGCGCAGTCGCACATGGAACGGCTCCTCGATCTCATCGCGCGTCACGAGTACGGGACCGAGCGGCGCCGACGCGTCGAACGCTTTGGCGCGCACCCAGCTCTTCTCCCACTTCTGCGCCACGCGATCGGAGACATCGTTCAGGCAGGTGTAGCCGAGTACGACATCGTAGGCCCGCGCGGCGGAGACGTTGCGGCAACGCTGCGCGATGACGACAGCGAGTTCGGCCTCGTAGTGCACTTCCTCGCTCCGTGGGAGGACGATCGGCTCGCCGTGTCCGATGACGGCGGACGGCGGCTTGAGGAAGAGGAGCGGCCGCTCTGGGACTTCGTTCCCCATCTCTGCGGCGTGTGCCGCGTAGTTGCGTCCGACGCAGACGATCTTCGTCGGCGTACAAGGCGCGGCGAGCTGCACGTCGGCGAGCGGCACCCGCATGGCGCCCGAGCGCACGACATCGCGTTCCAAAATCCCGTCCCGCACATCGTCGCTTCCGGCGACGCGAAACCTGACCCGTCTCATACTCCCTCCTCCAGCATTCACAGTACCCAGGTCGAGGGCGCCCGTCAACGCGCGAGCCTGATCCTGTCTTGACGCGCGCTTGGTCCTCGGATACGCTCGCCGGACCATGCTCCACGCCGCATTCGCTGTGCTTGCCGCTCTGCTCTTGGCTCTGGATCGTTTCACCAAGGCATGGGCTGCAACCACGCTCACGCTCGGTGACCCCCAACCCCTGATCGGCGATGTCGTTCGCTTGACTCGCGTGCACAACAGCGGCGGAGCGTTCGGCGTCTTGGCGAAGGTCCCAGCCTTGTTCGTCGCCGTGTCGATCCTCATCGCGATCGCCGCCTTCGTCACATTCGTCGTCCTTCGCGGCCGCCGTCCGTTTCTGCGGCTTGCCCTCGTCCTCATCTTCGTCGGCGCGTGCGGCAATCTGGTCGACCGACTCACCCTGGGCTACGTGGTCGACTTCTTCGAGGTCGTCGGGTTCCCGGTGTTCAACGTCGCCGACTCCTGCGTGACCGTCGGCGCTGCGCTGCTCGTCCTGTACGCCTTCTTTGGAGGTGGACGACGATCGACCTCAGCGGAAAGCTAGTTGTCTTTGAGGGGCTGGACTTCACCGGCAAGTCGACGCAGGTCGCCCTGGCGGGAGCCAGACTGCGGGAAGCAGGGTGCGACGTCGTTCTCACCGGCGAGCCTGGAGGCACTGAGATCGGCACGCGGGTTCGCGAGATTCTCCTGTCGCCGGCGCACCGAGAGACCCTGACGCCTCTGTCCGAGCTGCTCCTGTTCATGACGAGTCGCGCCCAGCACGTGCGCGAAGTGATCCTGCCGGCGCTCGCGGCGGGGAAGACCGTCCTGTCCAGTCGGTATCGATTGTCCAGCCTCGCGTACCAGGGCTACGGGCGCGGACTCGATCTCGATCTCATCCAACGTCTCAACGAGGAGTCCACCCACGGGCGCGAGGCTGACATTACCTTCCTGATCGACGCCCCGGCGGCGGCGGCGCTTGGGCGCAAGCGCGGGCGCGGCGACCGCATCGAGGCGGAGACGCTCGAGTTCTACGAGCGCGTTCGGCGAGGCTTTCTCGAACTCACGGCCGGAGACCCCCGCGTCGCGCGCATTGACGGCACATTGCCCGTCGACGCCATCGCGACGGACATCGCGCGCCGTCTCGGACTCTCCGCGGCGCGTTGATGGGCGTCATCTGGCACGTGTCCCGCTTCGGCCAAGCGAAGCCGCGGGTTTTGCTCCCTTTCGAACGGATCGAGTATCATGCCGGCGGCCGGCTGCACAAGGGAGGTTGTGGATGGACTTCGTCTGCGCGAAGAGCGATTTTGTGTCGGGTGTGAGATTGGCGAGCTACGCCTTGGGCACGCGGAGCAGCATGCCCATCCTCGCGGGACTCAAGATGGAGATCACGGGATCCCACCTTTCGATGCAGGCGACCGATCTCGAGCGTGCCGTCCGCTGCGAGATCCCGATCGAGAACAAGGGCGGAGACGAGGCCGCCGTCCTCAACGGCGCGATCCTGAACCAGATCGCCTCGCGCCTGCCCGCCGACGAGAAGATCACCTTCCGAACGGACAAGTCCGAAAGCACCAAAGTCGCGCTGCGCTGCGGCGAGACCTCGTTCGATCTCCCCACGCTCCCGGTCGAGGACTACCCGGAGATCGCGGCGCTTCCCTCGGGCAAGATCGCCTCGATTGCCATCGCCGACTTCCACCACGGGCTCGAGCATACGGCGTTCGCTGCGCTCAAGGCGGGGGAGACGACGCGCATGAGTCTCACGGGCGTGGACCTCGTCCTCAAGGGCAACCAGCTGCGCATGGTCGCGACGAACGGGTATCGCCTTGCCGTGAAGACGATCGACGTCGCGGAGTGCGACGAAGAGGGCGAGTACCTCGTTGAGGCGAGCGTTCTCTCCGATCTCGATCGCGTCCTCGCTCAGGTCGACTCCCCGACGCTCGACATCCGCCGCGGGGAGGGGCAGCTCTTCTTCCACGCCGGGAACGTCACATTCATGGCCCGCACGATCGGCGAAGAGTTTCCCGATTTCGAGCGCGTGATCCCGCGCGACAATCCCGTCGCGCTCGCATTTGACCGTCGCGTGTTGCTCGAAGCGTTGCAGCGCATTCAGATCACGGCGGCCGAAGATTCCGGGGCGATCACGATTCGCGGCGAAACGGACGAGACAGCCGTGCGCATCCACTCGTCGTCGAAGGACAAGGGCCAGGCGGAGGAACGCGTCCGCTTGAAGAAAGCTCCGTCGAAGCCGGTGGAGATCTCGTTCCGCGCCGAGTACGTGATCGACGTCCTCAAGCGCGTTGCGTCGGACACGATCACAATCTGGCTTGCCGACGCACGCAAGGCCGGTCTCATCGAGCCCGCCGATCCAATTGCGGCAGCGGACCAGGGGTTCCTCTACGTCTGCATGCCGGTCTTGCTCTCGTCCTAGGTCGCGGCGCGGAGTACCTGCTCGACAAGCCGGCGCCCTTCGTCGAGCGCGGCGCCGACGCGGTCGATGTTAGGACCGCCTCCTTGGGCGAAGCTTCGGCTGCCTCCACCGCCGCCGCCCAGCGTCCTTGACATTGCCCGGACGACGCTTCCGGCATCCACGGCCTTGACGCCCTTCGACGCCTTGCAGACCGCCGTCGCGCGCCCTTCAGCCGCGCCGACGAGCACGACCACCGCGGGCTGCGCGCGCGCCTCAATCTCATCCGCCAGCGCCTTCACGGCGTCGGCCGCCAGGTCGGCCCGCGATGCGATCACGCGCACGCCGGCAATCGTCTGAGCGCCCGCAAGAAGCGTCTCGCCTTGCGATGCGACGTCGCGCGCCGTACGCGCCTCGACTTCCTGCTCGAGCGTCGCGATGCGCGCGCGTAGCCTCTCCACCCCGGCATCGGGATCGTCGCCCAGACTGGCCCGCAGGCGCTCGTAACGCTCGTGCTCGTCTCGCACGACGGCAAGCGCCGCGTCCCCGGTCACGGCGCGGATCCGCCGCACGCCGGACGCAACGCTCTCCTCGGACACGATCCGCAGGAGGCCAATCTCCCCCGTCCGGCGCACGTGGGTGCCGCCGCACAACTCGCGGCTGACTCCCTCAACCTCGACCAGCCGCACCCTGTCGCGACCGCGATACTCCTCGTCGAAGAGACCGATCGCGCCGCGGTCCCGAGCCGTTTCGAGCGAGACGACGTCCGTCACGACCGTGCGGTCGGACAACACGGCGGCATTCGCGAAGTCCTCGACGCGCGCGATCTCCTCCGGCGTCATCTTCGCGAAATGCGAGAAGTCGAAGCGCAGCTCTCGATCCGTGACCTCCGACCCGGCCTGCTGCGCGTGCGCGCCCAGGACGTGTCGCAGAGCGGCGTGCAGCAGGTGCGTCGCCGTATGGTTGCGCTCGATGCGCCGTCGCCGCTCGACGTCCACGGCGAGGCGGCAGCGGTCGCCGATCCGGAACTCCCCCTCGACGATCTCGACGCGATGGAGGAATACTCCTTGAGGGTTCTTCACGACGTCGACGACGCGGGCCTCGCCGCGACGCGAGAGGTTCACAACGGCCCCCTCGTCGGCGATCTGGCCGCCGGACGCCGCGTAGAACGGGGAGTGCGGGAACACGAAGCGGACGGTCGCTCCCGCCACCCCACCGGGGATGGCCGCAAGCGTGGCTTCCGCAGCGAGCGCACTCCGCGCCTCGGGTGTCGCATCGTAGCCGGTGAATTGCGTCGCAATGACACCTGCTTCGACGACGTCTGCCGTGGCGTCCAGGCTGGCTTCGGCCTGAGCGCGCGATCGAGCGCGCTGCGATCCGAGCGCCTTTTCGAACCCTGCGCGATCGACGGAGATCCCTCTCTCTGCGAGGATCTCCTCCGTCATCTCAAGCGGGAAACCGTAGGTGTCGGTTAACTCGAATGCGAGCTCGCCGGGAAGCAGCCTGTCTCCCGCTTTCACGAGTTCGGCAACGATCTTGTCGAGACGGCGCTCGCCGTCCCGCAACGTGCGACGAAACGCCTCCTCCTCACGATCGATCAGTCGGACGGTCACTTCGCGCGCTGCGACGATCTCCGGATAGATCGCGCCAAGGGACTCGATTACCGGCTCGATGAACGTGCCGAGCGAGCCCGAAGCTA
Organism: Candidatus Bipolaricaulota bacterium; assembly: GCA_041302485.1. Lineage (GTDB taxonomy): Bacteria > Bipolaricaulota > Bipolaricaulia > UBA7950 > UBA9294 > CAIOGO01. The sequence goes on along the minus strand of JBFYRA010000149.1, from coordinate 35,830 downwards.
GTTCGAGTCGCTCGCTGGCGCGGATCGCGCGCCGCAGGATCCGGCGCAGGACGTAGCCTTGGCGCTCATTCCCCGGCATCACGCCGTCGGCAACGAGGAACAGGGTCCCGCGCACGTGATCGGCCACCGTGTTCCGGTGGCGACGGTCGTGCTCGGTAAGGAGACGTCCGGCTCTTGCCGCGATTGCCTCGAGGATCGGCGCGAAAGCGTCGGTGTCGTAGTTCGTCTTCGCCCCCTGGAGGATCGCCGTCGCCCGCTCGAGCCCCATTCCCGTGTCGATGTTCTTGCGAGCCAGCGGCGCGAACGACCCGTCGGGCTGGGCGTCGTACTGCATGAACACGAGATTCCAGATCTCGGCGTAGCGGTCGCAATCACAGGCAGGGCCTAGGCAATCTGGACCGCACGCGTTTTCGGCCCCCGTGTCGTAGTGCAGTTCGGAGTCTGGGCCGCACGGCCCGCGATCGCCGACGGGCCCCCACCAGTTGCTGTCCTTTCCGAGCCGTACGATCCGCTCCGCCGGAATGCCGACGACGTCACGCCAGATTGCGTAGGCCTCGTCGTCGTCCTCGTAGACGGTGATCGCGAACCGCTCTCCCGGGATCGCCAATTCGCGCGTCAGGAACTCCCACGCCAACTCGATCGCGCCTTGCTTGAAGTAGTCGCCGAACGAGAAGTTCCCGAGCATCTCGAAGAACGTGTGATGGAATGCAGTCCGCCCGACCTCCTCGATGTCCGTCGTGCGGAAGCACTTCTGGCACGTCGCCGCGCGACGAAAACCCGGCTCGATGCGTCCCCAGAAGTAGTCCTTGAACTGAACCATCCCCGCGGCCGTGAACAGGAGAGTGGGATCTTTTGGCACGAGCGGCGAGCTCGGAACAAGCTTGTGCCCGCGCTCGGCGAAGAATGCGAGGTATCGCTTCCGAAGTTCGTGGGACTGCATGATGCTCTCCTTCGAGGCCGTCTTATGGGAGAATGATAGCCGCGGCAGGCGTCTATTCAATAGGCAGGACGAGGGTTCCCGACACCTCTGCCGATTGCTGAGGCCGGACCCGCTGGCTATACTGGACCGGATCCAAGGGAGGGGGACTCATGTACATTGATGCCATCGAGGCGCGCATGATCTTCGACTCGCGTGGCCAGCCGACCGTCGAGGCCGACGTCTACCTCGAGGACGGAGCGTTCGGACGAGCTGCCGTTCCGTCGGGAGCGTCGAAGGGGACGCGCGAGGCGCTGGAACTGCGGGACCAGGATCCCGACGCGTTTCTCGGCAAGGGAGTCGATCGGGCGGTCGAGAACGTGCTCCAAGAGATCGAGCCTGCGCTTCTCGGTCGCGACGCGCTCGATCAGGCGGCCATCGATCGCGTCCTGATCGAACTCGACGGGACGGACAACAAGCGGCGCCTCGGCGCGAACGCGATCCTCGCCGTCTCGCTCGCCACGGCACGAGCTGCCGCAGACTCCCTTGAGCTCCCGTTCTTCCGCTATGTCGCCGGGCTACGCCGGCCGCTGCTCCCTCTCCCGATGATGAACGTCCTCAACGGCGGCGAGCACGCGGACAACAACGTCGACATTCAGGAATTCATGCTCCTTCCCATCGGCGCAACCTCGTTCCGCGACGCCGCGCGGTCGTGCGCCGAGGTCTTCCACACGCTGAAGGCTCGGCTGCGCGAGCGCGGCCTCACGACGGCGGTCGGCGATGAAGGTGGGTTTGCCCCTGACCTGGACGACAACAAGGCCGCGCTGACGCTGCTCGTCGAGTCGATCGAGCGTGCCGGGTACCGGCCGGGAGTTGACGTCGCCATCGCGCTCGATGCCGCGGCGTCGAGCTTCTACAAGGATGGAACCTACCGATTCACCATCTCGGGCAAGGCCGCGACTCTGTCGAGTGCCGAACTCGTAGGAATCTACGAGCAGTGGGTGGAAGCGTTCCCGATCGTCTCGATCGAGGATGGACTCGCTGAGGGCGACGGCGCAGGATGGCGACGCCTGACCGAATCGCTCGGCAACCGGGTCCAGATCGTGGGAGACGACGTGTTCGTGACGAACCCGAAGATCCTCGCGGCCGGCATCGAGCAAGGAGTCGCGAATTCCATCCTCATCAAGCTCAATCAGATCGGCACCGTGTCGGAGACGCTCGAGACGATGGATCTGGCGCACTCGGCCGGCTACACGTGCGTCGTGTCGCATCGATCGGGCGAGACCGAAGACACGGCGATCGCCGATCTCGCGGTCGGAACGGCGTGCGGCCAGATCAAGGCCGGATCCATGTCCCGCAGCGAACGCGTCGCGAAGTACAACCGGCTGCTGCGCATCGAAGGCGAGCACGAGCTCGGTCTCGCACTGTGGCCGGCTCGCTTCCGGCCGTAGATCGAGAAGCCGGCCGGCGGAGGGCACGATGAGGGGTTGGGGCACGGCCAAGGGTGGCATCGCGAGGTTGCTCGATCGCCTCGGAGGCCGTCGCCGACGCTGGGTGGCTGTGGGCTGCGTCGTCGTCCTGTTCGGTACGATCACCGCGGTCTTCGTCAGCCGCCAGGTCGCGATGGCCGGCCTTCGGCGGGAGACTGCGCGCCTTGAGACCCAGCAGGCCGACGCGGCGGCGCGACAGAAAGAGCTCCGCGCCGACCTCGCGTCGACGACGAACGCCAAGGCACTCGAGGACGAGATCCGCAGCCGGCTCGGGCTCGTGAAGCCGGGTGAGGAGAAGGTGTTCTTCGTCGAGGAGGACTCGCCGTGAGCTCGCGCTTCGTCCATCTTCACGTGCACTCCGAGTACAGCGTGCTGGACTCGTCGTGCCGTGTTCCCGACCTCGTGGACCGCGCGTCCCGTCTCGGGATGAGCGCTATCGCTCTGACCGATCACGGCGTCATGAGCGGCATCGTGAAGTTCTACCGCGAGGCGAGATCCCGGGGGCTCCATCCGATCCTCGGCTGCGAGATCTACGTCGCGCCAGGGGATCGACGCGACCGCTCGCCGCTTGAGGGAAACCGCTACTACCATCTTGTCCTCTTGGCCGAGAACGACGCCGGGTATCACAACCTGCTACGGATCGTGAGCGCGGCCCACACCGAGGGCTTCTACTATCGCCCGCGCGCGGACAAGGAACTCCTGGCGCGCTATGCCGACGGGCTCATCGCGCTCTCGGCGTGCGAGTCGGGCGAGATCCCGCGGCTCCTGCAGGCGGGTCGCGACGCGGAGGCTGACAGGGTCGCTCGGGAGTTCGCTCGAGTGTTCGGCCCCGGCCGGTTCTACATCGAGATCCAGCACCACGGCACCGAGCGCGACGCGGCGATTCGTCGTCAGCTCATCGCTCTGGCGCGCCGCCTCGACCTGCCGCTCGTTGCGACGAACGACACGCACTACCTCGACACGGAGGACAAGCTCGCGCACGAGGTCCTGATCAACATCCGCGCCAACCGAACCCTCGACGATCCGGAGCACCGCACCTTCGACGGCGACGGGTATCACTTCCGCTCGGGGGAAGAGATGGAGCTCTTGTTCGCCGACACCCCAGATGCGATCGAGAACACGGCGGCCATCGCCGAGCGGTGCCGCGTAGAGATCGAGTTCGATCGCACGCTGACTCCGCCGTTCCCGCTACCGGAAGGCGCCGGCGACCCGGACAGTTTCTTGCGGGAGTTGGCGTTTGCGGGAGCCGCGAAGCGGTACGGAGAGATCACGCCTCCGGTCAGAGAGCGACTCGAGTACGAGCTCGGCGTCATCGCCGCCATGGCGTACAGCACCTACTTCCTGATCGTGTGGGATTTCGTCCGCTACTCGCGTGAGAACGGAATCGCCGTCGGGCCCGGACGCGGCTCGGCGGCGGGAAGCATCGTGTCCTACGCGCTCGGAATCACGGGCGTCGATCCTCTGCGCTATCACCTGATTTTCGAGCGTTTCCTCAATCCGGACCGCGTCAGCATGCCGGACTTCGACATCGACTTCTGCATCCGCGGGCGAGACCGCGTCATCGACTACGTTCGAGCGAAGTACGGTGGCGACCAGTGGTGGGAACGGATTGCGCAGATTGCGACATACGATCGCATGGCTGCGAAAAGCGTCGTCCGAGACGTCGGCCGCGTGCTCGGCCTGCCCTACGGGGAGACTGATCGCATCGCGAAGCTCATTCCGTTCGGGTCTAGGCTGCAGGCCGCCGTCGACAACGTGTCGGAACTGCGAACGCTGGTCGAGGAGAACCCCGATGTGCGGCGGATCGTCGACATCGGGCTCCGACTCGAAGACCTGACCCGAAACATCTCGACGCACGCCGCCGGCGTCGTCATCGCCCCCGATGCGCTGGCTCAGCACGTGCCGCTGCTCCGCGTCGGCGAAGATGAGTACGTCACGCAGTACGACATGACCGACGTAGAGGCGATCGGCCTGCTGAAGATCGACTTCCTCGGACTGCGGAACCTCACCCTGATCCAGGACACGCTCGAGCTCCTGAGATCGCGTGCCGGCGTTCGCCTCGACCTGGACTCGCTTCCGCTTGACGACGAGCCGACGTACGAGCTCCTCCGCTCCGGCAAGACGGGCGGGATTTTCCAGCTCGAAGGTTCGGGGATGACCGGGCTTATCCGCCGAGTGCAACCAAACCGTTTCGAGGACTTGATCGCCCTCCTCGCTCTCTATCGCCCCGGCCCGCTCGAGAGCGGCATGACCGACGAGTACGTCGAGCGGCGCCACGGCCGCCGCACCGTGACCTACGCGCACCCGAGCATCCGCGAGATCCTCGAGGACACGTTCGGGCTTCCGATCTATCAGGATCAGCTGATGCTGATGACCCAGAAGCTCGCCGGGTTCACTCTTGCGGAAGCCGACACGCTGCGAAAGGCAATGGGAAAGAAGAAGAAGGACATCATGGCCAGCCTGCGCGAGAAGTTCGTCCAGGGCTGCATCGCGAACGGCCTCACGCAGGAGCTCGCGGCCACGACGTTCGACGACATGGAGAAGTTCTCGCGCTACGGCTTCAACCAATCCCATTCCACCGCCTATGCCTTCGTCTCGTACTGGACGGCATACCTCAAGGCGCATTACCCGACGCACTTCATGGCCGGGCTCCTGACGAGTGTTCAGGGAGAGTCTGTCAAGGTCGCCGAGTACGTCGGCGAGTGCCGCCAACTCGGCATCGCCGTCCTTCCGCCCGACATCAACGAAAGCACGAAGGAGTTCGCCCCTGTACGGGACAGTGTCGTCCGCTTCGGGCTTGGCGCGGTCAAGTATGTCGGCACGAATGCCATTGAGGCCGTACTCAAGGCGCGCGCCGCCGGCCCGTTCGCGTCGTTCTTCGACATGTGCCGCAGGATCGACGCCGACGGACTCGATCGGGAAGCGCTCGAGGCCCTCGTCCGCGTCGGCGTCTTTGACCGCCTCGGCTCGACACGACGCGGCCTCCTGCGCCACCTTCCCGAGGGTCTCGAACTGATGCAGGTGTCCCGTCACGAGCGAACGACCGGGCAGCGCTCGATGTTCGACGATCTCGCCGGTTCGGCGGCCGATCCGGTCGTCCAGGAGGACGAGTTCGGACGAGCCGACCTGCTTGCATTCGAGAAGGAACTCCTTGGCCTCTACATCACGGGGCACCCGCTGGACGAGTACGCAGAGCTTCTCGCCGCGTATTGCCTTCCGTTGCGCCAACTGGCCGACCTGTCGGACGGCCAATCCGCGCTTGTCGGCGGGCGCATCCAGGCGGTCCGTCGAGTTGACACCCGGCGCGGAGGCCAGATGGCGTTCATCACGCTCGAGGATGGAGCGACCCAGATCGAGGCTGCGGCGTTCCCGCGCATGCTGGAGACCGCAGGATCTCTCCTCTGTGTGGACGCGCTCATCGGCACACACATTCAGGTCGGGCGGCGCAACGGTGAGCTCAGCGTGTCTCTCGAAGAGGTGTTCCCGCTCGCCGAGGTCGCCGCGCACAGCGCAGTATGCCTGTCCCTGCGCCTCGACAGCGAGCGACTGGATGCGGCGATTCTTGAGGAAGTCTGCGCACTGTTGCACCGCTATCCGGGTCCAATGCCCGTCCGTCTCTGCGTCGCCGACGCCTCTGGAGACTCCTCCGTTGTCGTCTCGGCGGGCGTCGAGTTCTCCGTTGCCCCCACCCAAGCGCTGCGCCTGGCCCTTGCTGCCCTCGCCTGCGTGGTCGGCGTGGCTCTCGCCGAACAGGATGCGGGATGACCTGGCGGCCGCGCGGCGTTCTCCGCTGGCTGTATCCCGGAATGCACGTGAAACGATGGCTCGGACTCGCCTTCCTCTCGATGGCCGTCCTGACCCTCGCATTGCTCTACGCGTTTGGTATCGATCTCATGCGCTTCCTCTACCGCTCGTTCCCGCTCACCCAGCCCGCCCGGTATGGGCTCACGGCCGCGGCCCTCGTCCTCGGGATCGCAGCCTTCCTCTTTGCCATTCTCCGTCTCGTGCGGTCGGTCGCGTTTGGCGTCGCGCCGAGCTCGCATGAGAAGATGACCTCGGCCGTCTACCGCACGCGCGTCCTCGAGCGCGCTCCGCGCGTCGTCGCGATCGGCGGCGGGACGGGACTCTCGACGCTCCTTCGAGGCCTCAAGAAGGTCACCGCGAACATCACGGCCGTGGTCACCGTCATGGACGACGGAGGCAGCTCGGGCCGCTTGCGCGAGGAGGTGGGCGTGCTTCCGCCCGGCGACGTGCGCAACTGTCTGCTCGCACTGGCCGAAGACGAAACGCGGCTATCCGACTACTTCCAGCATCGCTTCGACGCTCCGCCGGAGATCGCCGGACACTCGCTCGGCAACCTCGTCCTCGTCGGGCTGGAACAGGCTACCGGAGGATTCGATCGCGCGATCGAGGCGATGAGTCACTTCCTCAACGTACGCGGCCGCGTCCTTCCAGCCACGCTGACGAAGGCCCATCTGGTCGCCGGTTATGCGAACGGTGAAACGGTGGAAGGCGAGAGCCGTATCGGGCGCGGCGGACGACGCATCGAGCGCCTCTGGTTGTCCACGTCACCCGTCCCGGCGTACGAACGCGTGCTGGAGGCCATCGCCGACGCTGACTTGATCATCCTCGGACCCGGGAGCTTGTTCACGAGTCTCGTTCCGAATCTGCTCGTCGACTCGATCGCCGAGGCTGTCGAGTCCGCGTCGGCCGAGAAGATGCTGGTGGCGAACCTCATGACTCAACCCGGCGAGACCGACGGGTTCGGCCTCGCCGAGCACGTGCGGGCGCTCGACGCGTACATTCGAGTTCGGGGATTCGACGTCCTGCTCGTAAACTCCGCTCCACCGGCGGATCCCGTGCTCGCCGGGTATCGAAGCGAAGCCGCCGAGCCGGTCAAGGACGACCTCCCGACGCCGAACGAGTACGGGCTCCGTGTGATCCGCGAAGACCTGATCGGCATCGCAGACTTGGAGGGCAAGACGACCGTCAAGCACGATCCCGACAAGCTCGCCCGCGCCATCCTGCGACACACGCGGACCTTCGCCCGCCGGGTCACCGACTAGCCCTTGACGACCGCCAGCGGTCGCAGCCGCGCCACTCGACGGTTCAGGTCCGACGCCTCCGCCGCGGCGACGACGCGTTCCACGTCCTTGTAGGCTCCGGGCGCTTCCTCGGCTGCGCCGCGCGCGTCATGCGCCCAAACCCGGATTCCCTCGCGACGCAGCGCCGAGATCACGTCCGCGCCCCAGTATTTCTTCGCTGCCTTCTTGCGCGACAGCGCCCGGCCGGCCCCATGGATGCCGCTGCCGAAGGCCCGCGACATGCCGACCTCCGTCCCCCGAAGCACGTACGATGCCGTCCCCATCGTGCCTCCGACGAAGATCGGGTGGCCGACACCGCGGTAGCTCGGCGGAGCCTCGGATCGTCCCGAGGCGAACGCGCGCGTTGCCCCCTTGCGGTGGACGAGCAGCGTCCGCCGCTCCCGCTCGACATCGTGCTCCTCGAGCTTGGCGTTGTTGTGCCCGATGTCGTAGACCGTCTCGACATCGCGCGCATCGAGCCCGCAGCTTCGGCCCAGCGAAACGCGCACGAGATGGGCGATCATCTGCCGATTGGCAAACGCACAGTTCGCGCCGGCCGCGACCAGCGAGAGGTACCGTCGGCCCTCGGGGCTGCGGATCGGCGCACACACCATCTCCTGGTCAGGAATCGAGATCCCGTAGCGAGCCGCGGCTGCTCCGAGCTCCTTCAGGGAGTCCTGGCCGATCTGGTGGCCGAGAGCGCGCGATCCGGTGTGAATGGCGACGACGACCTGGCCTTCGAACAGACCGTACGCGGCCGCCGCCTCCGCATCGAGGACGCGGTCGACGCACTGCACCTCGAGGTAGTGGTTGCCTGACCCGAGCGTCCCGACCTGCTTGAACTCCCGTTGCTTCGCCAGCACGCTGACGGCGCTCGGGTCCGCGCCTCCGATGCGTCCGCCCTCTTCGATGTACTCGAGGTCCCGAGCTGGACCATAGCCCTGACGTACGACGTAGGCAGCCCCCTCCTCGAGGACGCGATCGATCTCGGGGATCGACAGCCGCAAGCTGCCCGACGAGCCGAGCCCGGCGGGCACAGTCCGGAAGAGGTCTTCGCCGATCCGCTCGATCTCCGCCGACACATCGGCGCGACGCAGCGGCGTGCGCAGGACGCGAACGCCGCAGTTGATGTCGAAGCCGACGCCGCCGACCACCGCCACGCCCTCCGCAAGATCGAACGCCGCAACGCCGCCGATCGGAAACCCGTACCCGGGATGGACATCGGGAAGCGCGATCGCCGCCGAGACAATGCCGGGAAGCGACGCGACGTGCTTGATCTGCCGGACGGCGCTCCACTGGGACTCCCCGGCCTCTTCTTGGCGTAGCTGCGCGATCGTCTCGCGGTCGGCGAAGATCCGCCCCGGCACGCGCATCGCATCGTGCACCGGAAGCTCCCACTCCGCGGGGCCCACCTCCACCAGGCGATCCGACTCGTCCACGCCGTCCTCCTAGACGTCGGCCACGTACTCGACGACCCAGCGTGCGCCGTCACGGCGCACGCATAGGCCCAGAAGGCTGATCCCCTTCACCTCAGTTCGGGCCTCGTGGCGCTCCGGGTCAAGCGGCTCTCCCCACGCCGATGCACGCAACGACGCGCCGCCCGCGCCGACATGCGTCTCCACCCGAAAACGTGAGAAGACGAGTCCCGACGTGTCCTTCTCCGCCACCAATCCGGCGAGCCAGTCAACCAGCAGGAGTTCGAGCGAGTCGGCCCGTGCCGCGAACTCGCGCCGAACGCGGCCGTCCACGCGCTCGAGGTTGACCATCGCTTCGGTCAGCGCGCGCCCGGCGGCAGCGAACGCGGCTCCGGGCGTCGGCCCCCACGCGCGGACCGCCATATCCGCCGTGTGGTCGACGTAGGTGTATCCCTCGTCAGCTCTGTCCATTAGGGATCCCCACCGAGAACACTGGCGTGTAGCGTGCGCCGCGCGGATCGAGCTCGCTCTGCATCAGCACGACGGCCCTTGGCTGGACTTCACGCACCGCGACGCGCCCGACGCGCTCCACGATCTCGGCCAGCCGCCGATCCGGCATGCCTTTCAGGCGAGCGATCGTCACATGGCTCACCGCGGGCTTCGCCTCTGCGGGAAACCCAAGCTCGCGCAGCCCGTACTCGAGCGTTTCGGCAAGGCTGTGGAACGCGGCCGGAGTCTCCCCGCCGACCCACAGGACGCGGGCCCGTTCGAGCGTCGGGAATCCCCCCACATCCCGCAGCGAGAGCGACAATGGTGCAGTGAGAGCGGCCGCGCGCACCGCGAGGTCTCGCAGCTCGACCGTCAACTCCGGATCGATGTCCCCGAGGAATCGCAAGGTCACGTGATAGTTCGCCGGCTCGACCCAGGTCGCCGCCATCTGGACCTGTCTCTGGATGCGCTCCGCCACGCGGCCGATCGCCGCGCGCACGTCCTCGTCAAGCGGAAGGCAAAAGAACGCTCGCATGGCTCCCTCCTGCCGCGATCTTACCATGTCGCACGCGCGCTGCGGTTGGTGCCTCACACTCGTGCCACTACAATCGCCGCATGCGAACGGCCTGGCGATGCATCCTCTCGGCGCTGGTTGTCGCGTGCGCATCGTCGAGCGCGTGGGGCGCCCAGTGGGTTGTCGCGCAGGACGGCTCGGGATCGTTCCGATCGATCCAGGGGGGAATCGACGCGGCGAGCTACGGCGATGTCGTCTACGTGTCCCCCGGCATCTACGACGAGCGTGTTCTTCTCAAGGATGGCGTGCGCGTTGTCGGCGCCGGCGCAGCGGCCACGGTCATCCGGCACGCGTACGGATTCGACGAGGTCGTGCGCATCCGCGCCATGGGGTCAGGGTCTCTTGAACGAGTCACCGTGGAGCGGCTCGCGTCCGTGCTTCCCGGCCCCGTTGTGTCCGCCGACGGCGCAGCTGCTGCGCTGATCGATTGCGTCATCCTCGGCGGCCAGGGGGCCGGCATCGAGGCGGTCGGCGCGTCCTGTGCATTGAGACTCGAGCGCGTGTCTGTTACGGGCAACGTCGGCCACGGGATCCACGTCCGGAACGGCGCGCGTGTGCTCCTGCTCGACTCCCGAGTTGAAGCGAATACGGCGTCCGGCGCGCTCGTCGGCGCGGGGTCGTCCCTGCAAGCTGGAGGCTCGAGCTTCCTGGACAACGGGCGCTGCGGCATCGCGCTGGACGGGACGGCCAAGCTCGATCTGGACAGCTGCGACGTCCGCCGAAACTCGGAGTGGGGCATTCTCGCCTCGTCATCGGCCGAAGCACAGATCCGCGACGCGGCGTTCGTCGACAACGCCTCCGGCGGCCTCGAGGTCGCCGGCTCATCCGCCGCGACGATCGACGACTGCCTCGTGAGCGGTGTCGCCGAGGGAGTCGTCGCGTCCGGTGCGGGCCGTCTGAAGGTCGACGGCCTCCGGATCCAGAACACGGTCGGCGACGGACTGCGCGTCGTCGAGACGGCTTCGCTTGAGGCCAGTGGACTCATCATCGAGACCGCCGGTCGCAGTGGCGTTCTCCTCGACACGACGGGAGAGGTCCGCATCGTCTCCTCGACGATCGTCGACTGCGACGGCGACGGGCTGCGCATCCTCTCGGGACGACCGAGCGTGACCCAGACGGTCCTCGCGTACAACGGCGGCGCCGCAGTGTGGGTGGACGCACCCCACGCCGAGCCGCCCGTCCCGAACCTGGGCTACAACGTCGTGTGGGACAACGCCCGAGACTACGTCGGAGTCACCCGCCCGACGACGGACATCGCCGCGTCGCCCGAGCTCGCCGACGTCGACGGACGCCCGGCTCTTCTCCCGGGATCGCCGTGCATCGGCGGCGGACCGGCATGGGCCTCGATCGGAGCCGGCGTGGACGCCAGCGCGCTGTCCGTGCTCTCGATCGACCTGGTCCCCGAGATCGATGGGCCACTCGGCGCCACGTGGAGGGCTGGAATCCGAGCCGGCGGCTTCCCGATGGAGCTCGAGACCCTCGGGATCGGCTGTCGATGGCTTGGTGAGGCCGGCACGATCGACGTCGATGCGTCGCTCCTCGGGAGCTGGGGAGCCCGCATCGCGGGCCACGCGGACGGCGGCATCCGTTGGCAGGGAGCCAGCGGCGGGACCGCGTCTATCGCCTACGGGTTCGACGGCCTTCTCGAAGGCCGCCGCTCGTGGGCCGGCGCGTGGATCGGAACAGACATCGAAGGAGCCGGGCTCCATGCCGAAGGGCGGTTCTCGCTCTCATGGCCGGACGGCTCGTGGGCGGCCGATCTCGCCCTCGGACTCGTCTCGCCCGTACCGGTCAGTGTCTCCGCCGGCATGGCCGGGCTCTCCCTCCGCACGCTCGCGATCCGCGCATCCGCCGATTCCGCGGTGGCAGGCGGTCGGCTCCATCTGGACGGGAGCGTCTCTGCTTTGCCCGTGCTTGAGGCGGCCGTGGAGGCCGCGTGGGCACGCGGCGCTGCAACGTGGCAGGTGCGGGCGGCGTACCGTCCCACCGAGGACGCGGTCGCGCTCCGGGCCGCGGTCGGCGACTCGCTCGGACGCGTCGAGGGACGCCTGCGTATGGTCGACGCCGCGCCCGTCGACGGCGATCTGTCTTTGGCCGTCGGCGGGCCGGCGTTCCGCGTCCGAGCCGGCATTGCGATCGACCCCGACGGGGCCCGGGTCCGCGCTGGGCTCGATGTCTCGCTCAACCGGCTCGTTCCACGCGTGCCCAACGAGCCGCCGCGGCCGGCGTTCCGCTCGACGCCGCCGGACCCCGAAGCGGGAAGCCCTGTTCGCTTCCTCGCCGCGGAGTCGTCGGACCCGGACGGCGAACTGCGTGAAATCTGGTGGGATTTCGGCGACGGCGCCGCCGCCGAGGGTCTCTCTGTCGAGCACGCGTTTGCAGCGTCCGGCACATACGACGTCATCCTCACGGTCTCCGACGACGACGGCGCCGCGGCCTCGATTCGGCAGTCGCTTCAGGTCTGGCCTGCCGACACGACGCCGGTCGCAGCGTTCGCAGCGTACCCCGTCACGGCAAGCGGCGTGCGACTGCCGCGTCCGCTGCGAAGCGGAGATCTGATGCGGCTCGATGCCTCCGGTTCGACTGATCGCGACGGCCGCGTTGTCGAGTACTCGTGGGACGTCGGCTCCGACGGGACGCTTGATGTCGTCTCGAGCGACCCCGGGGCGACGGTAGGGCCATTCGCAGCGGGTTCTCGTCCGATCACGCTTCGCGTCGTCGATGATGTCGGCCGGTCGGACGCGGTGATGCAGGTGGTCGTCGTCGACAAGAGCGAGCCCCCGCAAGCGCAGTTCGCGCTCACTCCATCGACGCCGGCGGTTCGCGATCCCATCCGCTTCGAGGATCGCTCGGCAGACACCGACGGGAAGATCGTCGCGCGCGAGTGGAGTTTCGGAGACGGCACGACAAGCCGCGACGCGAGTCCGATCCATCGCTACGAGAAGGTCGGACGCTACACGGTGGTTCTGCGCGTGCAGGACGATGACAACCTCTCGGCGACGGCCGAGCGAACGGTCGAAGTCGTCGCGGTCCCCGGAATCGCCGATGTCGGTGACGTCTGGGCGGTCTTGATCGGCATCTCCGACTATGCGGAGGTCAAGGATCTCCAGTACGCGGCCGAGGACGCCCTGGCGATGGCGAAGCGCCTGCTCGATGCGGGAGTAGAACCCGACCACATGCGCCTCCTGCTCGATCGCGACGGTGCGCAGCCCGACGTCCCCGGGATCGAGGCGCGTCGTGCGACGCTGGTCAATGTCCGCGAAGCTCTCGGCTGGCTGCGGCGGATGGCCGCGCCGGACGACCTCGTCCTCGTCCACTTCTCCGGACACGGCTTCCAGGGTCCGGATGACGACGGCGACGAGCTAGACGGCGTGGACGAGTTCTTTGTCCTGTGGGACACCCTCTCCGCCGCAAAAGAAGACACCGCGCTTCGCGACGACGAGTTCGGCGCGTCGCTGGACCGTATCCAGTCCGAGCACGTCGTCGTGCTCTTCGACGGCTGCTACTCCGGCGGCCTGTCGCGCAGCCTTCCGTCGTCGGCGCGACCGACGGCCGAGAAGTCGGATCTGTTCTCCGACTTCTCCGTCGAGGGTCGGATCGTCTTCTCCGCGTCCTCGGAGTCGCAGGACGCCTTCGAGTCGGATGAACTGCGGCACGGCATCTTCACGCACTACGTCCTCGACGGGCTCGACGGCCATGCCGACGCGAACGGGGATCTCCGCGTCACCGCGTGGGAGCTGTACGAACACCTCGCGCGACACGTCCCCGAGAGAGCCTTGCTCGAGCACGGCGCGCGACAAGATCCGCAGCTTATCGGCGAGGGAGACGTTCGCGTCCTTCTCGCCGAGGCCGCTCCATCTCCGAGCGCCGACTTCGGCTATCGCCCGAGTCTTCCGTATGCCGGAGGCATTACCGCGTTCGTCGACCAATCGACGGGCGGACGCAGGGTGGTCGATCGCACCTGGTCGTTCGGCGACGGCGCCACGACCGAAGGAGGCTCCGCGACGCACGTCTACGTTGCGCCCGGCGACTACTCGGTGGAACTCCGGGTCACCCGGGAGGACGGCGTCCAAACGACCGCCCGGCAGACCGTGCGCGTCGAAGCAGCGCCGTCCGTGCTCGGCGTGGACCCTGGGTCCTCAAGCATCGTCGTCTCGGTCGGACGCCATCACGGCGCCGCCACCGGAGATCGGTTTGCGGCCGTCACGGGCGACGACGCTCCGCCCATCGTAATCGAGGTGCTTGAGACCATCGACGGCCGAACCTCGACGGCGCGAGTGGTTCGCGGCGAGACGCCAGGTCCGGGCACCGTCTTGCGGCCACTGCCGTCCGACTAGCTGGAAGGCCGCGCCCCCAACGGACGCGCGGAGCGAGCCGCCCTACTCCTCGATCTCGAGCGTGAGCAGGAAGTCCCGATCCTCTCGATGCACCTTGAGGACGACGCGGTCTCCCGGCTTCTTCCCCGCGAGGGTTGCCGAGAGCTCGCCGCACGTATTCACGGCGACGGCGTTGACGTGTGTGACGACGTCGCCAGCCTTGAGCCCGCGCAGCTCGGCGATGGTTCCGGCAACAACCTGAGTGATCCGCACACCGGCGCCACCCGTCTCACCGCACAAGATTCCGAGGGGAACCGACGAGCGGGCGTAGTTGACCTCGAGCACGTCCACCGGCTGTTCCGTCGCCGACTCGAACGGCACGAGGACCGTCGGCTGCCCTATCACGCTTCCCGCGCCCGTGCCGCGAGACCCGACGGCCTCGGGCAGCGGCAGGTAGACGCCGACGCGAATGATGCCTCGTTCTGACGCATCCGTGGCCTGCGAGTGGCTCGGCGTCTCGAAACGAAACGCGAGCGCTTCGTCCGTGCTGACTTGCCATCCAGAGATCCGGACGGTCTGTCGGGGCGCGAGGATCCACTTCCGGTCGGCGGACGTCCCCGCGGCCGCCGTGCCGCCGTTCGTGTTCAGACCGTCGATGACGAGTGCAACTCCGAGTGCGGCGTTCGTCCGGTTCGTCAAGACGACGCGATACGTCGCCCCGAGGACGGGCTCGGCCGCGAAGCGTCGCGTGAAGGTGTAGTCAACACTCCCAAGAGCCGCGCACTCAACAGGCGCGGGCGCGCTCTTGCCGCACGCTGCCACGACCTTCACTACGCTCGCCGCGTCGCCCTTCGTGAGGTTGCCGATATCCATGGCCAAGAAGCGCACGTCCAGCGGCTCAAACCATCCGAGACCGAGCAGGCCGAGCGGCCGGAATACCTCGATCCCGACATCCAAGAAGCGACTGCTCATCTCGGCTGCGACGCCCAGAAGAGACGCGAGGACGACAAGTCCACAGGCCAAGGTCGCCACAAGCCAACGCCGAGGCATGGTTCCCCCTTCTCCGTGCCGCACCCGCGGACGGAATCGAAGAGCGTGAGACAAGGACGATCGAGTATACCCGCGCGCCCCGCATCCGTGGCACGTCCGCGCGCTTCGCGGCGCGTGGGACGTCGCAGCCGCGCCTTCGGTCGCTAGCGCGGCAACGTGACTCCCGCTTGATCCTGGTACGCACCGCCGGCTTCCTTCTCGCCATAGGTGCGGTCTGGACGCGATCCGCGAAAGAAGACCACCTGCGCGATCCCTTGGCCGATGTGCAGCCGGATCGGCAGCGGCGAGACGTTCGCGAGCTCGATCGTGAGGATCCCACGCCACCCGGGTTCCAGCGGGGTGACGTTCACGAGAAGCCCGCAGCGCGCATAGGAGCTCTTGCCCCAACAGACCCCGCAGACGTCGTCGGGCATATCGAACCGCTCGACCGATTCGGCAAGAACCTGGGAGTTCGGTGCCAGTTCGAATGCCCTATCGACATCGAGCGTGCGGAAGTGGCCATCGGGAAACTGAATCGGATCGAGGACCGCGTTCACTCCTCCGAGAGGAACGAGGATCCTACGTCCGAGCCTCAAGTCGTAGCCGAAGCTTCCCAGACCGTACGACGGCTTGCCCTCCTGGCGGGACACGAACGGCGACAGCATTGGACGACTCCCCGCGCACAGCGCGGCGATCTCGTGATCGGCAAGAATCCCGTGCGTCATGTGATCTCGCTCTCCTTCAAGTACTCCGGGTGCTCCACCGAGGCGACGAGCTGGTCGATGAATGCGTGCCACTCCGCGAGGCGGTGGCTCGCGCGCTGCCGCACGATCCGCTGGAGCGCCATGTAGTTCGCGGAGACGATGCGGCGCTGCAGGAACGATTCCGGCAGTTGCCACTTCGCTTCTTCCCACCTTCCGTCACCGATCAGGGCGTTCATGTGCGCAAGGTGCGCGTCGGGCACCGGGTGGGCGAAATCCGACTGCGCGAGCGGGCGCTGCGTGATCGTGTGCATCGTCGACTCGCTCTGCCGCGTGACGCCAACTCGATAGGTGTCGAACTCCTGCCAGAAGTACCGCGGCGCCACGACATCGAGCCAGACGACGATCGACTCGAGGAACTTGTTGTGCCCGTCGCCGCGAAACGCCAGCCGCCGAGCGACAGGAGGCATGCGCGCCGTATCCTGTCGATACGACAGTGATAGACCGAGCAACGCCGACGCATGGCCATGTTCCTCGAGCACGCGCAGCCTCATGCTGCCCCTCGCGCGTCTTGCTTCCGGCTCCCGGGCTGGCTGATCGGGACCTTGCGCGCGCACAGCGGGCAATCGACGTACGCGTAGGTCGGAATCCCCAGCCGCACGAGGGCCTGGATCGGCAGCCCCTCGACCTCGTGTGTCTCGGAACGATCGACGATGGCTGCTATGCAGACGGGCTCAGCGCCGTAGCCCCGAACGAGAGCCATCAGCTCGCGCGTCGTGCGGCCCGTCGTGATCACATCCTCGACCACGACAACCCGCTCGCCGGGATGGATCGAGAAGCCGCGGCGCAACTGAAACAACCCGTCCGCGCCCCGCTCGGGGAACTGGAACGGCCGGCGCAGGCCTCTCGCGACCTCGTATCCGACCAGGATTCCGCCCAACGGCGGCGACACGACGCGGTCCACATCCGACGGCATCTGCAGAGCCAACTCGCTCCCGACTGCCGCCGCGTGCTCGGGATCTTCGAGGACTTTGGCGCACTGGACATAGCGCTCCGAGTGCCTTCCGGAGGACAGCAGGAAGTGCCCGTTCTGCACGGCTCCAACCGACTCCAGGAGTTCAAGCCACCTCTTGTCGTCTCTCATTGCCCTCCCCGTCCGACCTGCTCCTTCCATCGTTTCGCCGTCTCCCCCGGTGCGGCGTCCGCGAAGATGCCGCGAGACACGTTGTATAGCACGACACGGTGAGGCGCAGCGAGTTCGAAAGCCTCGAGGTCTCCACCCTGAGCGCCGAGTCCGGGGACAAGCCACGCGAGTCCAGGCGCCGCGCGATGCAGGACCGCGGCTCCCTCAGGGCGCGTAGCCCCCACCACGAGGCCGACCTGCCCCGGGAACTCATCGGACAGTTCGGCGGCCAATTCCCCCACGCGAAGGAAGAGGGGCGGCGTCCCATGCTCGACGATCCGTGCGGCAGCCCGGCCAGAAGGAAGCGCGACGATGAACACGGCCCTTCCATGCGCGAGGAAGGGACGGATCGCGTCCTCGCCCATATACGGGACGACCGTAACCGCATCGGCGTTCAGGACATCGAACGCCGCCCGAGCATACGCCTCGGCTGTCGAGGCGATGTCGCCCCGCTTCGCATCGAGAATGCAGAGACGCTCGGCACCGTGAACCCACGCGATCGCTTCCGCGAGGAGATCCATCCCCGCTGCGCCGAACGCCTCGAAGAACGCGCTGTTCGGCTTGTACGCGCAGGCGTGTGCGGCCGTCTCGCCGATCACACGCCGTATCCTGTCTCGAGTCTCGGCCACCGTCCCCGAGTGCGGGTCAAGCCCGACGCACACCCGGCTTCGCGTCTGCTTCTGCGCTTCGATGACTCGTTCACAAAACACGGAACCCTCCTCGGTGGGCGGCGCCCACGAGTTCCTTCACGTCCCGGATTCCTCGCGCGTCGAGCCAAGACTCGAGTCCCGCCGCAAGGGCGAAGACCGACGCGGGATCCGCCATGACGCCAAACCCAACGCCGACAAGGTCCGCGCCCGCGCAGAGCATCTCAATCGCGTCCCGCACGCACGTGACCCCTCCCGTCCCGACGATCAGCGCATTCGGATGCGCGCGCCGCACTTCGAAGACGCGGGCCAAGGCAATGGGCAGGATTGCCGGGCCGCACAACCCGCCCGTCCCCCGTGCAAGGAAGGGGCGCCCGACTTCGACGTCAATCCGCAAGCCGCGCACGGCATTGATCAGAGTCAGTCCGTCGGCTCCGGCATTGAGCGCCGCTCCGACCAACGCGGGCAGGTTGTCGCTCGCCGGCAGCTTCGCCAGAAGGGGGCAGCGGCTCGCATTGCGAACGGCTTCAACGTAGGCGGAGACTTGCTCGGGCCGATCGGCCACCGTCTCGCCGCGCACGTTCGGGCACGACAGGTTCAGCTCGAGCCAGTCGACTCCCGCCTCCCCGTCGAGTTCCGCCGCCACACTGGCCGCTTCCTCCGGGGTCCTGCCTGCAAGGCTAACGACGCGCACGGCATCGAAACTCCGGATCCGAGGCAGGACGTCGCGGAGGAATGCCTCGAGTCCCGGATTCTCAAGGCCGATCGAGTTCAGGATCCCGCTGGGCGCGTCGACAACCCGCGGCTGCGTGTTCCCTTCGCGAGCCTCCCTGGTGATCGTCTTGGTCGTCAGAGCCCCGATCGCGCGAAAGTCGAGCGAGCCGGAGAGCTCAACTCCGAAACCCGCCGGTCCCGACGCAAGCACAATCGGCGTCCGGAACGTGCCTTGCCGGTGCCGCACGTCTATTCGAGCCACGGCACCTCCGAACATGCGAACAGCGGTCCGTCGTAGCAGATGCGGCGCAGGCCGACGGGCGTCGGAATGCTGCACCCGAGACAGCTACCGAACCCACACCCGAGCCGCGTCTCGAGCGACACGTACGCCGCGGCATTCTCACGCTGCGCGCGCGCCACTTTCGCAAGCAAGGGCTCCGGCCCGCATGCAATGACGCCGAGGCCGTCCTGCCAGGCGGCGTGGAGTCGGTCCTCGGCCGTCTCGGCTGTCTCGTCCTCGACCGCGATGTCGGCCTCCGGCAGGAGGCGCCGGGCGCCGCCGGTTCGAAACCCGAGCGCCATCGCAGCCACAAGGTTGGGAAAAGCGTGCGCGAAGTGCAGGAGCGGGGCGACTCCCGATCCGCCGCCGACAAGGACATACTGCCGCCCGCGGTCGATTCGATCGGCGTAAGGCACACCGTAGGGCCCGCGGACCTCAAGGGTCGCCCCGCACGGTGCCGCCGCCAACGCCTCGCGCAGCAGGCCGTCTTCTTTGATGAGGAGTTCGATCTCCCCGTCTTGGGCCGAGAGCGTCGAGAAGGGTCGAGGCAGAGCGGGTCCCCACGGGAATCGAATCATCAGGAATTGCCCCGGCTGTGGCGCCGCGAGATCCGTCGCCAAGTCGACGCGAAGCCGGACATACCCTCCGCCGCGATGCGCCTCAGCGATGGAACCACTCCGGACAAGAAAAGACGGCCCATCTTGGGCCGCCTGCACGTGTCTCCGGCTCTTGTCGTCCACCCGATTCCCCCCG
Organism: Candidatus Bipolaricaulota bacterium; assembly: GCA_041302485.1. GTDB lineage: Bacteria > Bipolaricaulota > Bipolaricaulia > UBA7950 > UBA9294 > CAIOGO01. The sequence continues at coordinate 16,239 of JBFYRA010000149.1, read as the reverse complement.
TGGTCCTCGGGGCAAGATGCTACCCGGAGTCGTCCTCCGTCTGCAACACACGCCGGCAGCGGAGGGCGCCGAGACTCGGATCCTCCGCTGCCGGCGTGCTTTCTACACGGGACCGTCTTGGGACTTGGCCCACGTGTCGCGCAAGGTCGCCGTACGGTTGAACACAAGCCGCCCCGCTGTCGAATCGCGATCGCAGGCGAAGTATCCCTTGCGCTCGAACTGGAAGACGTCACCTGGCGTCGCACGTGCGAGCGATGGCTCAAGCTTGCTGCCCGGCACGACGACCAGCGAGTTCGGGTTGACGCCCGAGAGCCAGTCGCCGCCCTCCTCAACGGCCTCGGCGCGGTCGCGAGCAAACAGGACGTCGTACAGCCGAACCTCGCCATCCAGCGCATGAGGGGCGGAAGCCCAATGCAGCGTGGCCTTCACCTTGCGTCCGTCCGGGGAGTCTCCGCCGCGCGTCGCGGGGTCGTACGTGCACCGGATCTCGACGATCTCGCCGGCGCTGTTCTTGATGACGCTGTCACAGCGGACGAAGTATGCATAGCGCAATCGAATCTCACGTCCTGGGGTGAGGCGGAAGAACTTCGCGGGCGGATCCTCCATGAAGTCCTCGCGCTCGATCCAAAGATCGCGCGAGAACGGAACCTGACGGGTCCCTGCCGCGGGGTCCTCAGGATTGTTCACCGCGTCAAGCCACTCGACTTGCCCTTCGGGGTAGTTGGTGATGATGACACGGATCGGGTCGAGTACGGCCATGACGCGCGGCGCGCGCAAGTTGAGGTCCTGCCTCACGCAGTGCTCGAGGTACGCGAGATCGACCATGCCTTCGGCCTTCGTCACGCCCACGCCGCGGATGAACGTCCGTACGGACTCGGGCGTGTAGCCGCGACGCCGCAACCCTCGCAGCGTCGGCATCCGCGGGTCGTCCCAGCCGCGCACGTGGCCCTCTTCAACGAGCCGGCGAAGCTTCCGCTTGCTCATCACGGTATGGGTGATGTTGAGTCGACTGAACTCGATCTGGCGCGGCCGGTACGGGACCGGCAGGTTGTCGAGGAACCAGTCGTAGAGCGGTCGATGGTTCTCAAACGCGAGATCGCAAAGCGAGTGTGTGATTCCCTCGATCGCATCGGACTGACCATGGGTCCAGTCGTAGGTGGGGTAGATACACCAAGTATCGCCGCTGCGATGGTGCGTGGCGCGGAGGATCCGATACATGACAGGATCGCGCATGTTCAGGTTCGGATGCGCCATGTCGATCTTCGCGCGCAACGTCCGCGATCCGTCGGGGAACTCCCCGGCGCGCATCCGTCGGAGCAAGTCGAGGTTCTCGTCAGCCGGCCGATTGCGGTATGGGCTGTCCTTTCCCGGAGGCGTCACGATCTGCCCGCCTCGCTCGACGGCTGTTCCGCGGTACTCGCTGATCTCGTCCGCCGTGAGGTCGCAGACGTACGCCTTGCCTTCGCGAAGGAGAAGCTCGGCCCACTCGTAGAGCTGCTCGAAATAGTCGGACGCGAAGAACAGACGGTCGTCCCAGTCGACGCCAAGCCAGCGCATATCCTCGATGATTCCGTCGACGAACTCCTGTTCCTCCTTGGCCGGGTTCGTGTCATCGAATCGGAGGTTGAACTTCCCGCGGTACTCCTGCGCAACGCCGTAGCTCAGGAGAAACGCCTTCGCGTGGCCGATGTGGATGTACCCGTTCGGCTCGGGTGGAAAACGCGTACAGACCCGGCCGCCGTTCTTCCCGGCCGCGACGTCCGCCGCAACGATCTCGCGGATGAAATCAGCACCCGCGCCTTCTCGACGACTCTCTACTGCCCCATGGCACCGACCTCCTGGTCAGAATGGGTGCTCGCCCCTGCGGCGGGCACAAGCGGTGAGTCTACCTCGCAGCCGCGCCTCGTGCCTAGGACGCTCGCCGGGCGAGGGACGGAGCCGAGACGCTCGCGGTGCATATTCCATCAGCAACCCTACCAGGAAGAGGTGGAAGCGATGGCGAAGCGACCGATTGGCTGTCGACCCTATCTCGCCCCGATTCCGATTGTCCTCGTCGGCGCCGTGGTCGACGGGCGCCCCAATTTCGCGACCGTCGGCGACTGCGCCGTGCTCGGGCTTCGCCCGGCACTTCTGGCGATCTCGCTCGCCGTCTCTCACCACACGACGCGCGGCGTGCTGGCCGAAGGCGCCTTCAGCGTGAACATCCCGACCGAATCGATGGTCGCCCTCGTCGACCACTTTGGCACGGCGTCCGGGCGCGACATCGACAAGGGCGCACTGCTCGCGTCCACACCAGGGCCGGAGACGGAAGCGCCGCTGGCCGAGGCCTGCCCGATCAGCATCGAGTGCCGCGTCCACTCGCTCGTTGAGATCGAACACCGCCGCATCTTCATCTCTCACGTCGTCCAGACGCATGTCGACGCTGCGTTTCTTTCGGGCTCTCCTGGCCATCTGACTGTGGCGCCGCTGAATGAGATCCGACCCATCCTCTATGCGCTCGACGGCCAGTACTACGGCGTGGGGGGCCGCATCGGAACCTCGTACGAGATTGGCCGTTCGCTCGACCGCCTCCGCACTGCGTGATCGCCGGGCGAGACAAGGCGCCACGATTCGCGTAGCCTTGGCCCATGGTCTGGCGAGCCTGGCGACAGCGCCACATCCGGCGGCGTCCGTTCCCCTCAGCGTGGGCCGACATCCTGCGCCGGGACTTCCCGCGCTACAGTCGTCTCGCGGCCGTCGATCGAGCGAGGCTCGACGAACTCATTCAGATCTTCTTGGCCGAGAAACGATTCGAGGGCGCCGGTGGCCTCCAGATCGTGGACGAGATTCGGGTCGTCATCGCGGCCCAGGCGTGTCTACTGCTCGTGCGTCGCCCGGGCTCCGTCTTCCCTGGCCTCCATTCCGTGATCGTATACCCCGGCGAGTACGTCGCCCGGCACCGCTCGCGCGACGAGACCGGGGTCGTACGTGAGGGCTTGCAGATCCGTCAAGGCGAAACCGCGGCCCGCGGCGCGCTCGTCGTCTCGTGGGCCGCGGCGCGTTCGGGCGCCGCGGGGCCGAACGATTCCCGCAACGTCGTCTTGCACGAGTTCGCCCACCTCCTCGATGCTGAGAGAGGTGGATTCGACGGAACTCCTCGCCTCGCTTCGGCGGATGCCGAGAGCTGGTCGAGGGTCCTGACCTACGAGTATCACGCGCTGACGACGCATGTGGAGTCCGGGCTGCCGACTCCGCTTGACTCCTACGCCGCATCGAGTCCGGCCGAGTTCTTCGCAGTCGCCACGGAGAGGTTCTTCCAAGATGCATCGGGGCTGTCGCGCGACCTGCCCGCCTTGTACGCCGAGCTGTCGCGCTTCTACCATCAGGATCCGCGACTCTGGGATCCCCCGGATCGTGGAGACGGCGCCGAGACGTCTCGACGCGAGGATGAAGCGTCGGAGTAGGAGGTCGAGTCATGCCCGAGCTGCCCGAGATCGTCTGTCGCGCAAGAGAGATGGACGCTCGCTTGCGGGGCCGCAAGGTTCGCGCCGTAGAGGTCCTGCAACCGAAGTGCCTGAACACGTCCGTCGCCGAATTCCGGCGCGCGCTCGTCGACGCGAAGATCCGTGGCGCCTCGAACCGCGGCAAGTGGATCCTGGTCGAGACGACGAACGGTCACCTCTTGCTCAACCTTGGCATGGGGGGCGAGATTCTGCTCGTTCCCAGCGCACAACTGCCCGCGAAGTGGCGCGTTCGCTTGGACCTCGACAAGGGCGAGTCCCTCGCCATCAACTTCTGGTGGTTCGGGTACGCGCACTTCGCGCCTCAGGGCGAACTGGACGAGCACGCGATGCTTGCCGGCCTCGGCCCGAACGCGCTCGACATCTCGCTCGAGCAGTTCCGGACTCTCCTTGCAGGGCGCCGCGGAGGGATCAAGTCCCTCCTCCTCGATCAGTCAAACCTTGCCGGGATCGGCAACGCCTACATCCACGACATTCTGTTCCGCGCTCGACTTCACCCCCTGCGTCCGATCTCCTCGCTGTCGGAACGCGAGATCGATCGTCTCTATGAGGCCATCCACGGCGAGCTCGATCGAAGCATCGCCGTTGGCGCGGCCTTCTACGAAGTGGGGCTTGACGGAAAGGGAGGCGGGTTCACGGCGGCCGATCTCCTCGTAGGATACCGCGAGGGGAAGCCGTGCCCGGAATGCGGCGAGGCGATCGAGAAGATCAAGACCGGGTCGACAGCGACGTTCATCTGCCCGCGCTGTCAGCCGCTGCGACCCTCCACGGCCATCAAGAAGCGTCCGACCAGGGCAGTGAAGACCCGACCGTCGGCCGTCACGCCGCGCGACGCGGACCGGAGTATCCCTCGCCAACCTGCGAGCCGCAGGTAGCTTCGAGTTGCGAATGCGCCTCTTGCGCCGCTCGGATTCTCTGAGGAGTCCTCGTGTTGCACTGGCTTCAACCGGTTTTATGCGAAACGTGACGAGCGTTACATTCGGGCCGCGGCACGGCTGGCGCCCTGCACGAGGACCGCGTACCCTTCACGCGTGAACGTCGACGAGGAACGCCCTGCGTCGGGAGCGGCGCGCCTGAACCTGCCTCTAACTGCGTCCGCGGTCCTCGTGGCGACGGCCAGCGGTGGCCTTGGCCTGCTCGTGCAGCTGTTCCTCAAGGAGCGCGGGGCGACCGTCTTTCTGATCAGCGTGACGTCGAGCCTCGGATCCGTCGGCGTCCTCCTCGGGAGCTACTTCTGGGGGCGGCTCTCGGATCGCGCCGGGCGCCGGCTGTTTCTCGTGCTCACCGCGCTCGGCGTCGCAGCATCGATCGCCGTACTCATTCCGCTTCCCGGCAACGGCGTCATGGTCGGAAGTTCATTCTTCCGGGCGTTCATGGATGTCGGTTTCGCGTCGATGAGCCTGGCGATGATCTCGGCGGCCAGTCAGAGCGCGACCCGCGCCCGCGGGATGTCGTACAACTCTTCGGCGCGGTCTCTCGGCTACGCGCTCGGGGCGCTAGGGGCCGGCGTCATTCTCGAAAAACTCGGCTTCCGGAACGGATTCCTCGTCATGTCTCTCCTGCCGGGCATCGCCGCGCTGTGGCTGCTTCGCCTTCCGCGCGAGCCGCGGCCGGCTCCGATCTCTCGCCAGTTCGCGTGGCACGCGCTGCGCGAGGCCGGACTGACACGGCTGTACCTCGGCACGATCCTGCGCCAGTTCGGGACGAACGGTGCTTTCGCTCTGCTCTACGTCTACATGGATGAGTTGGGCATCTCGCCGATCATGATGGGCACGGTGAGTTCACTCAACACGCTCACCCAGGTCGTGGCCCTCGTCGGGTTCGGGTGGATCGCCGATCGCGTCGGACGGCGTAAGGTGTTCCTGCTTGGGTTTGGAATGTCGGCCCTACTCCCTTGCATTCTGGCCTTTGCGGGCAACGTGCCGCTGATGGCCCTGGCCTATGTCGTGCTCGGCATCGCATTCAGTTCGCTGTACATCGGATCGACGGCTCACATCGGTGACCGCGTGCCGCTCGAGCGCCAGGGCACGATGCTCGGGCTGTTCGAGATGGCCCGCGGCCTCGGCGGGCTGCTCGGACCTCTTCTTGCGGGCGCGATCCAGCCTCTCGTCGGATTCCGCGGCATGTTCCTGACGATGGCCGGTGTGTCCGGAATCGGCTTCTTGCTCGTCTTGGGCGAGCGATTCACATTCCCAGGCTTCGGACCACCTTCTCCGAAGCCCGCCGTGCGCCCGCCGGCCGTCGATGGCGGGTCGACCTAACGACGCGGCTTCCGTAGACTCCCGGGCGAGGAGGCACCATGGCCGCACAGCCGTTGACTCTGGTCGTTCTCGCAGCCGGGATGGGAAGCCGCTTTGGCGGGGCAAAGCAGGTCGAGGCAGTGGGACCCAGCGGCGAGATCATCCTCGATTACTCCGTCTTCGATGCCTTGGCCGCCGGGTTCTCGCGCATCGTGTGCGTCGTCCGCGATGAGGTCGAGGCAGTCCTCCGGCCGCGCCTCACGCGGCAGCTTGCCGGCCGTTGCGACGTAACGTTCGTCGCCCAACGTGTTGACGACGTGCCTGCCGCGTGTCCCGTTCCGGCAGGCCGTTCGCGACCCTGGGGAACCGGGCAGGCCGTCCTCGCCTGCCGTGAAGTCCTCTCCGGCCCGTTCGTCGTCGTCAACGCCGACGACTTCTACGGTGCGCGCGCGTTCGCGACCGTGGCGCGCTTCCTGATGGCGGCGGACGGTCCTCCGACGACGCGCAACGCGCTCGTCGGATACGCCCTCGCCGCAACGCTGACCGAACACGGCACGGTGTCCCGCGGCGTGTGCGAGGTCAACCCGTGTGGTCGGCTCCTGTCGATCGTGGAACGTCACGGCGTCGAACGGCGTGAGCGTGAGATCGGATTCCGCGACCGCGCCGGGGCCTGGCAAGCGATCCCGACGGACGCGTGCGCTTCGATGAACTTCTGGGGACTCGATCCGAGCCTGTTGCCTCTGCTCGAACGGGAGTTCCGCGGATTCTTCGCGTCGGCGCCCGGCGAGGCGGACGAGTTCCGCCTGCCGACTGCCATCGGCTCGCTGCTCGATGCGCACGACGCCGCCGTGCACGTGCTCCGAACGGAGTCGACGTGGCTCGGTGTGACGCACCGCGAAGACCTCGCTTCGGTGCGGTCCAGGATCGCCGCGCAGGTTGCGGCCGGCAGCTACCCCAGCCCTCTCTGGAGCGAGCGCTCCACGTGAGACGCGGTCGCCACAACTAGCTCTGCGCGCCGGACGGGCGGCGGCGGCCGAGGAGACGCGTCACGAGAAACGCGATCCCGTACCACAGGGTGGCGAGAACCGTCAACAGGACTCCAAGCGCGGCCACGCCGCGCGGGTAAGAGAGCTGCTGCATGCCGACGCGGCCGGCGTCCGCACGCTCCGGACGGTACGCGATGCCGCGCACGAGTGCGGCAGGTGTCATCTCCGTCGTCTGCCCCATGATCGCGCCGGCCATCGCGGCCACCGAGTCGATCACGATGTTCGCGTCACCGAAGCGCAGGTCGCCGAACAGGTCCCGCGTGAAGAGCTTTCGCTCCACTGGATCGAGTCCGGAGAACCCGACCGCGAGGTCGAGCGTCCCCAGTCGCCCGAATGGCGAGTACGTGTCCGTCACGATCACCGGCAGGTCCAGACCGACTTCTTCGCGCAGGCTGAAGCGGAGTCGCGCCGCGCTGGCGCAAGGGTCGGCGGGCAGCCGCGTCACGTAGCCGTCCGGCGAGTTCATGATGTCGATTCCGGCCTCGTTGAGGAACGTCGCGTGCATCGCGTGGTAGAACTCGAATCGCTCGATCCGGAACCGGCCCATTTCCGTCGGCAGTCCGTCGGCCGCGAGGCCCTCGGTCGCAGCGGCCGTGGCTCGTCGCTTCGAGAGGAACCGCAGCGGCACGAGTCCGAGCACCCGGCCGTCTTCCATCATCAACTGCATCTTGCGCGAATCCTTGGAGAACAGCCGCCCGAGCACGCGCGCCTGGAGCGAAGGCCGGACATCGGCGAGCCGAACGCAGCGGCCCTCAAACAGGGCAACGACCTTGGACGACACCACCAGGATGTCTCCCTGCAGGGGCGTGATGCCCCCCCTCCTCATGGCCTCCGCCAGGACGGCCGCCAGGCTCGTGCGGCCAGCGTCCTCCGGAACGAGGGCGCGCTCGACCGTCAGTCCATATCCAACGAGCGATCTCCCCCCATCGCGTGCCGGCGCGGCGTGATCCTGCGAACTCATGCCTTGCGAACCTCCTCCCGCATCCGGCCGGTATCCTACCCGACGCGCGGCGGCGTCCCCACGCTGCCGCCCCCTGCCACCGATCCGCCGCCGGGGAAGAGGAGGTCGAACCTCCACCGAACATCCGGCGGGACCTCATCGCTCGACGCGAACCGTGCGATCTCGAGCCGCGAGGCGCGTCTTGTGACCAAGAGCGGATCTGCACGGTACCCGCACGCGCCGCCCGGTCCACCTTTCCGAGCAAGATCCGCCCGGACGAGAACGCTCAGCCGTCCGCTCCCCGACCTGGCGCAGAACGAATTCGTCAGCGCATTGCCGCAGCTATAGAACGCAAGGCAGTCGCCGTGGCGTTCCGCCCCCTGGACGACGTGCGGGTGATGCCCAACGAGGAGATCGAATCCACGCTCGGCCAGATAGCGCGCGAGTCCGCGCGTCTCTTGCTGCGGGTAGTGCCGGAACTCAAGATCCCAGTGAGGGAACCCGACCAGGGCGTCCAGCCCCTGCGCCCGCCGGAGGGCCGCCCAGTCGAGCGCAAGAACGTCCCGTGGAGCCCACGGCCGCAGCCCCATCGGCACAGGGCGATTCCGCCAGTGTGTCCACGCCGCGATCCCAAGACGGCACCCCATGACCTCGGCGACGATGACTGGGACGTCCGTCCCACCGCGCCGCGTACCGACCACCCGGCAGCCCGCGTCCTCGAGGTGGCCGACCGTCCGCGCCATACCGTCGGCGCCGTGGTCTTCGACGTGGTTGTTGGCGACCGAGACGACCGCGCGGTCGGCAGGCACTCCGAGCGCGGCGAGGATGCGCACGAAATCCCGTGCGGCGAGGCGGTACCGCGTGCCGCGGACGTGGGTTGACAATCCGAGCGCGGTCTCACAGTTCGCCACGACGAGGTCCGCCGCCCCAAGGGCCTCGCGCAACGTCGGGTCGACAACGACCTCGATGTCGCGACCCGGCGGCATGATGTCGCCAAGGAATGCGACGCAAAGACCAGATCTCCCAGCCGGGCTCTCCAGCGTGGGACCGAGCGCACGGAAGTCCGCCGGCTTGGCCAGCGAAGGGCGGCGGTGAAGGAGCGGCCACATCGCCGCGATCCGCCACGGATACGGAATCCCCAGCGCCCGCCGCAGGGGGTCGACCCGGCCGCTCTCGAGGATCGTTACGCCGGACGCGCCCTCCTCGCTCATCTCGCAGTCTCCGACGATGGCGGAGCTCCGAGAGGCCCGAACACGTCCTCGAACGTCTGGGCCCGCCGCCAGACCTCGACGGTCCCATCCCGCCGCACGGCAACCTTGGCCGGAAGCGGGAAACCGCAGGAGTTGGAGGCAAAGTGGTCGGCCGAGTACGCGCCCGTGGCGTAGATGGCCACGCGCTCGCCGACACGCGGCGCACGGTTCAGCCGAGTCTTCACCTTGCTCAGCATGTCGCCCGAGAAGCAGAGCCGCCCGGCAAGGAACGCGTCGACGGGCACATCGTCCTCGCGGCGCGGCAGCACGGCGGCGCGGAAGATGTCGGGACTGATCAGGTTCGTTCCGTGGTTGACGATCCCGAGGTCGAGCGACACAACCCGGTGCCCGAGCACGTGCTTCGTGCCGCGCACTTCGGCGAGCGTCACCCCTGCCGGCGCCATGAGGCTACGCCCCGGCTCGACAATGAGGGTTGGCGCCCCGAGGTCGGTCAGGTGCTGGGCTGTCGTTCGCCCGTCGCCGTGCACAAACTCGAGCATGTGCTCGAGCATGCGTGCACCGGGGTGGGCCGACCAGTACGCCTTGCCGACCCACACGGGGTTCGAGCTGTTCGCGGCGCCCGCGTATCCCATGGGGAGATCCGTCCACGTCACCGACTCGCCGCCGACAGAGTGCCGCAGGCGGGCGAGGAGGCGCGACTGAAAACCTGACCAGTCCTCTTCGGGTACGAACGCCACCGGGTATCCGCCGCCGAAGTCGATCCGCGACAAGCGAAGCCCGCGGGTGCACGCGCGACGAGCCAGCGCGACGAAGTGCACGGCCAGACGCTCGTACGCGACAGGGTCCGCGACCTGGGTCCCGATGTGGGCCGAGATGCCTTCGAAGCTCACTCCGTCCGCGGCGCAGACGTTCGCAAAGACCTCGTCGGCCCGATCGATCGGGAAGCCGAACTTCGTCCAGTCCGCGGCCGTCGTCTGGTCGTCGTCGGTGAATCCCGCCAGCGGCATGCCGCGAAAGCGGACGACGACAGGAACGCGCACGCCTCGCTTGAGCGCCGTGCGCGACAGCTCGCTGAGTTCGTCTTCGTTGTCCACAGCGCAGACCGCCCCGCACTGAACGATCGCTTCGAGGTACTGTGTGGTCTTCGCGTTGCCGTTGCAGACGATTCTGTCGGGAGAAACACCCTCCTCGAGCGCCGCGCGGAGTTCGTGTTCCGACGCCGTGTCGACTCCCAATCCGAGCTGTGCCGCGGAACGAACGGCGCCGCGGCACGGGTTCGACTTCGCGGCGAAGAGAACGAGCGCGTTGGGGTAGATGCGATCCACGACGGCGCGGAACTCGCCAGCCGTCCGCTCCATCTCCTCGACGAAGAAGAGGTGAACCGGCAGTCCATGCCGGTGGATGGTCTCCTCGACTGCGGCGTGATGCCGCGCGAGCTGGTCGTCCAGACGTTCGGTCATTCGGGCTCCGTTCTCGCTTGGAGGCAGATCGTACCGGATGGCCATCGCCGCGACACCCACCGGCTGCGGCGACACGGACACGTGACCGTAACGCAGCACACCGTTCCCTCTTGTGCCGGCGCGCAACACAAGGGCGCTCCAGCTGATCTGGCCCGTCGTTTCGCTGCCCTGCGCTCCCGTGCTGCCGACTACTACTCCATCCCCGGCATCACTCGGGTCGCAGCGGCAGATGTCCCCGTGCCTGCCTGCCGCCATTGGGTCGTTGTCTCGTCGATTCCCGCGGAGTATCCTGAAGACAGGACCAAGTCGGCTTCTGCGGAGCGTCGACCGGGCGCTGTCGTTCGCCGTCCGCTACTGCATGTTCGGCGTCTCGTACCCGTTGCGCGAGTTGGAGAGCCAATGAGGATCGTTCTTGCATCCGCTTCGCCGCGGCGCGTGGAACTCCTGCGGCGCATCGTTGCAGACTTCGACGTGATGCCGAGCGCGGCACAGGAGCCGCGCTCGGGTGCGCCGGCGCGCCGCGTCATCGAGGCGGCGCGGCGCAAGGCCCGCGACGTCGCCGCGCGCGTGCCAGGGCTGATCGTCGGCGCTGACACGCTCGTCGTGCAGCGAGCGCACGTCCTCGGCAAGCCCGGCTCGCGCGACGAGGCCGCCGAGATGCTGCGCCATCTCAGCGGGAAGAGTCACGACGTCTTCACCGGCCTGTGCTTCATCGACGGGACTCGACGCATCGAGCGCGTGGCGGTCGAGCGCACGCGCGTCCACTTCCGTTGTCTCGCCGAGCGCGAGATTGCCGCATACCTGGACACGGAGGAGTACGCGGGCAAGGCCGGCGCCTACGCCATCCAGGGCCGCGCGGCGGCCTTCGTCGACCGCATCCGCGGCGACTACACCAACGTGATGGGGCTTCCCGTCGCCCGGCTGACGCTCCTCTTGCGGGACCTGGGCGTGGACGTGTAGCGTCTACACATCGGCGGTACCGCCGCTCGGCTGCGGCGAGGAGGGTCTATGACTGCGGACAGGAAGAAGCACTCGATTCACACGCTACAGGAGATGAAACGAGACGGGAAGAAGATCGTCTGGCTCACGTCCTACGACTTCCCCACGGCGCAATTCGCCGAGGCAGCTGGCCTCGACATGCTCCTGGTCGGCGACTCGCTCGGGATGTGCGTCTACGGCTACGAAGGCACGGTGCCCGTCACAATGGACCAGTGCATCGTCCACTCCGAGGCCGTCCGCCGCGCCGCGCCGCGCACGTTCGTCGTTGGCGACATGCCGTTCCTCAGCTACCAAGTGAGCAACGAAGACGCAGTCCGCAACGCCGGCCGCTTCCTTAAGGAGGCGGGTGTCGACGCCGTGAAGCTCGAAGGCGGGAAGCGGATCACGCCGCGCATTCGCGCCTTGCTCGACGCTGGAATCGTCGTCTGCGGCCACATCGGGCTCACGCCGCAGAGCTCGGGCCAGCTCGGCGGGCACAAGGCGCAGGGGCGAACGATCGAGTCGGCGCGCTTGCTGATTGAGGACGCTCTCGCGATCGAAGAGACCGGCGCGCAGCTCTTGCTCCTCGAGGCCGTGCCGCCGGAAGTCGCGGGATGCATCGCGCGGAAGCTGCGCATCCCGGTCTTGAGCATCGGCGCAGGGCCGCAGTGCGACGGCCAACTGTTGATCGTGTCGGACCTCATCGGTCAGTTCCAGGCGTTCACGCCGAAATTCGTGAAGAAGTACTGCGACGTCGCCACGACGATCACCGACGCGATGAAGGCCTACGCTGCCGACGTCCGCGCCGGCGCGTTCCCGGCCGACGAGCACTGCTACCACATGTTGAAAGGGGAAGCCGAACGGCTTCCCGAGCTCTTGAAGGCCCACGAGTAGGCAATGCCTACGAGTAGGCAAGGCCTTGCGAGCAGGCGCAGAGACGAGGAGGACAGGATGGACGATCTGAGACAGCGGCTCACGATCTCCCCCGAGCACGTGGGAGAGGTCAATGCGATGATCCTCGACCCGAAGTGCGAGGTCGTGAACGCGTTCCTCGATGTCGTACGGAAGCACGGAGGCCCCGAGACGATCAACCGCAAGGCGGCGGAGGCGCGCCAGCTTCCGCGGCTGCTCGAACGCCTCAAGGCGACCGGCTCGCCGTACGCGGCCGACGTCGAGTGGCTCGCGCGCGAGCGAGATCGCGGCGCATTCGTCACGATCGCCGACTTCCGCGGCGCCGTCCTCGGGAACCGCGCAGAGGCGACGCGTTTCGACGAACGCCATCCGGTGACCCTCGAGATCAGCGCCCTGCAGTACTTCCCGTGGCTCATCGCCGAAGCGAAACAGGCGATTGCCAAGAAGGAGCTGATGCCCGGCCGATACATCCGCGTCCGCAACATGGCCGAGCAGGTGCTGGACCAGGGCGACACGCTCGCCGTCGCGGCTGCAATGCAGATCGTCGGCGCCACGTACGTCGAGACCCTCGACACCAAGGGCACCGACGGCTCGAACATCCACCTGGGAGGCCCGGCAACGATCACGGGCTACTTCGGCGGCGTCGGCCAGCCGAACGAGCACGCGCTCCAGTGGGTCGACGAGTTCCTCGGCTACTACACCGAGTACGGGATCCAGCAGGTTCTGAACATCAATCCCGGGACCGTTCTCCTCGGCTACTTCCTGCACAAGCTCGGGATCGACATCGAGTTCAAGATCTCGGTGTTCATGGGCAACGACAACCCCTACGCCGCGATGTGGACGCTCCTCGGGGCCAAGCTCTTCTCGCGCGAGGACGGGACGACGTCGCTCATCGGCTTCAATTGGGCGAACTCGGTCTCGAACGCGACGATCGAGAAGGGCGCTGGAGTGCGCAAGGCGCTCGGGCTCGAGGACCACGTCCGCTTCGAGCACCACATCACGGAGACGTGGAAGTCGATCGTCGTCCAGCCGTACGACCGCACGGACGAGCTCGTGGAACTCGCCGGCCACGTCGCGAACATCTCGGCCAAGCACGAAGGCGGGCGCCCGGACGTCGAGGCGAAGAGCAGTCACCCCTCCGACATCCTCGAGTACTTCATGCCCAAGACCGACGTCATCGCGCAGGGCCTCATGCCGGCGATGGAACGGAACTACCTCGACAAGCACGACGCAGTGAACGACACCGCCGTCGCGCTGACGAAGCGCGGCCTGTCGTTTGCCGCCGCGCGGAACCTGCACCGATAGTCGGAAGCTTGTAGGGGCGAGGGGGAGGCGATACCCTCTCGCCCCTTTCGTTCGGCGACAGCGAGGTGTCCATGGCGGTTTTCGCGGATCTAGAGCGGCGCATCGAGGACGAAGAGATCGAGTTCGTTGACTTCCGGGTTGTCGACCTCATCGGCAGGTGGCGGCACATCTCGATTCCGGTCGAGCGGTTCACCGAGGTGCTGACGCGAGAAGGCATCGGCTTCGACGCCTCCAACTTCGGCTACCGCGGGGTTGCCGGCAGCGACATGGTGCTTGTCCCCGACCTCTCGACCGCATTCGTCGAAGATCGCGACGGCGTGCAGGTCCTCGTCTGCATCGCCGACATCTGCGACGCCGCGACGCGCGAGCGTTCGAGCGCCGACCCGCGCGGTGTGGCGCAGGCCGCCGTTCGCGTTCTGCGCGATCGCGGCGTTGCCGACGAGATCCTTGTCAGTCCGGAGTTCGAGTTCTACGTGTTCGAGTCGGCCCGCTTCTCAAGCGGCCCCGGCAGTCAGTGCGTCGAGATCGAAGCGCTCGAGGGGACGTCGCATCGTGCGAGCGCCGAGCCGTACCAGGGCGCGCCTTCGGCATACCACGCCCCGTTCCCCGAAGATGTCCTGTTCGGCCTGCGCTGCGAGGTTGTCCGGCGCGCCACTGTGGCCGGCGTCGACGTAAAGTACCACCATCACGAGGTCGGACCGTTCGGCCAGCACGAGATCGAGCTCGGCTTTGCGCCGCTCGTGCGCATGGCCGACGCGACGCTCGTGATGAAATCGCTCGTGCGGAGCGTTGCCGACGAGATGGGACTCACCGCGACATTCCTGCCCAAGCCGATGATCGGCCAGGCCGGAAGCGGCATGCACCTGCACCAGTACCTCACGAAGGCCGGGAAGAACCAGTTCCGGGGCCGCGACGGCCTCTCGGATCTCGCGTATGCGTACATCGCCGGACTGCTCGTCCACGGCCGCAGCTTGATGGGACTCACGAACCCATCGACGAACTCCTACCGGCGGCTCGTACCGGGATACGAAGCTCCGGTCAGCTTCACCTTCGGCTCGGCGAACCGGACCGCCGCCGTGCGGATCCCGGCCTACGCGCGCGGAGATGACATGCGGATGGAGCTGCGCACGATGGACGCGACCTGCAATCCCTATCTCGCGTTCGCCGCGATCCTCCTCGCCGGCATCGATGGGATCGAGAGAGGACTCGATGCGCGAGCACTTGGCTTGGGTCCGGTCGACAAGGAGCCGAACGGCGGACGAGGCGAGAAGGCGCCGCGCTCGCTCGATGACGCGCTCGACGCACTCGAGGCGGATCACGACTACCTCACGGCCGCCGGAGCCTTCAGTGAGGCTGGGCTTCAGGCCTGGATCGCCGCCAAGCGACAAGAGGCTGCGACCGTCGCGCTGCACCCTCACCCGCACGAGTTCGCGCTCTACTACGACCTCTAGACCCGCGTCGCCTCCACCCGGGAGCGGGAGATCTACTTGCGCTTCTCTTCCTTGTCGAGGTACTGCACGATCGCCTCAACGACAAGGTAATTGATCGATCGGTCGAGCTTCTTCGCCAAGCGATCGAGTCGCTCGATGGGCTTGCGGTCGAGCTTGCTCTTCGGGATGTAGATGGAGAGCGTCGTCACTTCGCTCTTGCGCACCATTCGTGCCACCTCCTTGTCACCTAAAGGTCCTTGTGACATCGTGTAGCCTACAGCAAGTGCCGCGCAATCGGCAAATCCACGAGAAGGCCCCACGCCTCCTGTCGCAGCGAAAGAAAAGCGGGGCCCCCGCAGGAGCCCCGACACGCTTGATCTCTCTGGCCGTGCGAGTCTAGCGAATGACGAACCGGAACGTGTAGTACACGACCTCACGGCCGTCGACGCACGCTTTGGGACACGGCACCGGACACGGCTCGGGCATCGGGCATGCCGGCGCCGGCTTCGCAGCCATGCCGTCACACGCCGGGCCGACCATCGCCTGCTTCACGCAGACGTGTTCCATCGTCTTCGCGCGCTCGATCGCCAGGACGACCGTGAAGATCCCCCTGTCGAGCACGCCATACGAGAACTCGAACCCCGTCTCGGTCCAGGTCATCTCGGACATCGGAATCATCGCGTCGAAGAGGTCGCCCGCCGGCGCAATCGAGATCGCCGCACCGGTGCCGTTCGTCAGTCCCTCTTCGCTCATCACGCTGACAGTGTTGCCCTCCGGCAGCTGGATCGAGCAGCGCTCCCAGAGGACGTTGATGACCTCGCGCGACGTGTTGTGCAGCCAGAATGGGATGCGCGTCTCGATGCCCTGCCCATCCTGAGACACATCGAACGCCACGCGAATCGTCGCGTCCTGGAACACCGCTTTCTCCGAGTAGACCGGATCGAGGAGCTCGAGCGTCTTCGACTCCACCACGGTCACGACCGGCGCGGGCGTAACTACGGGAACCGCCTCCTCCTCGACCTTCGCCGGCATCATCAGCAGGCCGACGAGGAGGAGCGCTCCCATGATCGCGCCGATCACAGCGAACTTGCCCAGATCGTTCACTCCCTCTCACCCCTTTCTGGCCGCCGTCATCGGCGGAATCAGCACCAAAGCGTAGTCTACGCGCCAACAGCGCGGGCGCGCCCGTGCCCCATCGAGAGCGGACCCCTGTCCGC
>JBFYRA010000132.1:0-7736 GCA_041302485.1 Candidatus Bipolaricaulota bacterium | reverse complement strand
TCGTCGAAGAATTGCGACAGGAACTTCATGTTGCCCTGGGCCTGCGAGGCGATGGCGCCTGTCTCCGCCTTGGCCATGCAGACCTGGCCGGCGTCCCAGCAACAGGACGCGATCGCGAACCCGACTTCCTTTGCCTCTCTGTCCACGGCGACGATCGAGAACGTCATGTCTCCACACTCCTCTGTCCGGCTACGCCCGCCTGCTCAGCTTGCTTTCGGCTTTCCGACCGGTGCGACGTAGACCGGGATCTCGTCCTTCCCGTCGACTCCCAGGAATGCGTCGAGCGCGTCCTGGTCGTAGGCGACGATGGCGCACGTCCCGGCGCCGATCGACTCGCAGGCGAGGTAGAGATTCTGACAGATGTGGCCGCAGCTCAGGAGGATGTCCTTCAACGAGTCGGTGCCGTAGCGCCACTCAGTGCGATACGGGATTGCCGTCCAGATGAACGTGACCGCGGCGTTGTCGACGAAGGCTTGCTCGTAGCAGACCTTGGCGAGGCTGGCTCGCGGGTCGCTGCCCGGCGCGTCGACCGCGACGAGCGCGTGCTCGAGCGGCAAATAGCGGTAGATGCCTCGCGACAACGACTCGACGTTGCGGATCCAGAGGTAGGTTTCGAATGGATGTCGGCAGCCGCCGGATGGCACGTTGCGCATCGTCCGAACCCCGGCAGGGTCGATCTTCCGGATGCCTTGCGTCGCCCAGAGCAGGAACGACAGCTCCTCCAGTGACAGGGCATCGCTCGAGAACGCGCGGCGGCTCTCGCGCTTTCGGATCGCGTCGCGAAGGGGCATCTGCCCCTGTGGAAGCCGATCCTCGGGGACGAGCGGGATCAGTCGAGCGCCCGCGTCGATCGGTTTCTCAACCGGCGGGGCCGGGATGCCCTTCTGCTGATCGCTCTTGTGCCGTCGCATCTCCTCAAGCGGCGGATTGCGGAGAGACGTTCGATTTGCATCCATAGGCTCACTCCTTCAGGACCTCGCGGGCATGTGTGGCGAACCACGGTGGACGGGTTCATCGAGTCGGACGGCGAGGCGATTCTGCCTCTCCCCGGGCTCCAGGGAGAGGCAGAATCGCTACGCGCTCCAGACTACTTCCGCTGGCAGTAGGGTGGCTTCTCTCCTGCGGCATGATAAGGCTGACAGGAGGCGCAATCGCCATGCCGCTCGCACTTCGTGTTCGGGCAGGGGCACGTCAGGTTCTTCGTCTCGCTCTTCGCCATGGCTAGAACTGAATTTCCAATCCGGCGGGTGCCGATCCCGGGAATCCCGTGATCGCGTTTCCGGTGAGGTTTCCCGTGAGGAGCTCCATCTCGACGATGCGGTGCCGGTCGACATCGATGGCCCAGAGCTTGCCGTGGAAGATGTCGATTGCGCGGACGGGGAAGATCCCGGCCGGGAGCTCGACGCCGAGGCCTTCGACCTGAAGCTGCGTGTTGGCCATGAGGTCGTAGCCTGGAATGATGCGGATCTTCCAGAGGACGTGCGTCTCGCCCTCGAGGTAGTAGAGTGCGCCGGGCGCGTTCTGGACGGCCACCCAGTCAAGACCCTGGGGGGAGCGCAGGAACGGCACGTCGCGCACCTGGACCGACGTCGACTTGAAGTAGGTCTGGCCGAACGCGTCGAACACCTGCGCCGTCTCAGGATTCAGTCGGTAGATCATTCGCGACTGCCCGTCGACGTGCCAGAGCATCTTCTGCGCGGTGGCGCCGTAGGTGATCTCTTGCGGCGACTGCGCCGGCGCGTCCTTCATCTGACGCAGAGCTCCAGTGACCGGGTCAAGGTAGACGATCTTCTGGAAGCCCTCGTTGGCGCAAGCGACGACGAGTGTGGTCAGGCCGTCGACCGTCGCGATCGTTACGCCCCGCGGCTCCTTGGCGGGGAGCGCGAACGTGTCGAGGAGGCCACCGTCGATGGTCAGGCGATAGACGCAGTCGAGGGTCTCATCCGTCACCCACACAGCAGGTCGCACGACAACGGTGGCCGTCTCCGTCACGCTCTTGCCGTTGGCCGCGCGCACGGTGAGAGACACGGTGAAGGTGCCGGCTTGGCTGTACGTGTAGCTCCCCGAGGCGTTGTACGAGTCGTCTCCGGTCCCGAACTGCCAATGGGTTGTGCTGATTCCGTCCGTGCCGGTCGATCCCGTGCCGTTGAACGCGATGACGAGCGGGACGGTGCCGTCGTACGCGTCCAGCTGGATGACTGCCTTCGTCCCCGGCCCGAACAGCGTGCACCCCGCGAGACCCACCGCGAGGAGCGAACCGATGACCCAAAGCGTTGCCACGCTCTGCCTCTTCATGTGCCCTCCCTGCTCCAACCTAACGCCAGACTAGACGAGACGTCCTGTCCGATCAAGCTGCGCTCGGCGCCTGACTCCCTCTACAAGAGCAGTTCGAGGGTCGCGCTGTCGAGGGTCTCCATCCCCTCCGGAGAGATCCGCACGTAGACCTCGCCGACGCGCACAATGAGCCGATCTCCGATCGCGAGCTGCGGAGCGATCCACGGCAGGAGCCCGAGGAGGTCGAAATACGCGTCGCTGTAGGCGCGAATGTCGATGGTAGGCTCTCCAGCGTAGAGGCTGTCGGTCCACACCCCGTCCCTCAGGAAGTAGGCGCGATCGTCAACGACGCGTACGGCCTCGTGCGCCTCCTGGGCCGCCGCGCTCTCGGCAAGGTTCTTCAGCGCCGTCGCGGATTGAACGGCGGCCGCTCCGGACGTCGGCGCCGCAGCGCGGTAGACGGCGTCAGCGGCTGCCTCGTCGCTCAGGTCGCCTTCCTCGACGAGGAACGACGTGTACGGGGTGATGACGCCATACCGTCGGCTGAGGGCAATGATCTCGTCGACAAGTTCGTCGCTCTCGCCGTAGAGGCGGATTTGGTCGAGCAGCGAGGCGATCCTTCGGCCGGCCCAAACCCTTGGCAAGGTCGGCTCGGACATTGCGAGTGAGGGGAAAGTGGCGACGAATTCGTAGGTCCGTGCGCCGCCGATGGCCTGTCCGGAGACTCTGATCCGCGCGTCGCCGCTCCCCTGAAACCGTCCGAGCACGAGGAGCTGCGTCCCGCTGAACAGGTCCGGCAGCACGCGCGGCAGGACGTCGTAGGTTCTGACGCCGTCGATGGTCACGGCGACGTCGGAGAGCACGGGGAACGCGATCTTGCGGTAGAACGAGGAGAGGGCGAGATCGAGGTCCTCCCCGGGCGCGACGTACGTCGTCGTACCGTGGTTCTCGAGCGCGAGCTGGTCGAGCAGCGCGGCATTCACATCGTAGCCGACGCCGAAGGGGAACAACCGGGCTCCTGCCTTGTTGGCGATCACCGCGTGGGTCGCGATGCGCACGGAGTCGGTCTCTCCAACCGTCGGCTCGCCGTCGGTGAGGAAGACGAGGAACCCCGGTCGCTCGCTGTCGCCGAACAGTCCGAGGGCTTGCGTCAGCGCGAGGTCGAGGTTCGTTCCCCCCGACGCGCTCATCGCGTCGATCCAGGAGCAGGCCTCGGCAATCGACTGCGGGCTTGCCGCGACGAGCGATGGGTAGAGCGCTCGCGTCGCATCGCTAAACGCCACGACGGCGAAGCGGTCCTCGGGATTGAGGTTCTCGACGACGTAGCGCAGCGCGCGCTTCGCCTGCTCGATCTTCTCGCCGCTCATGCTGCCCGACCGGTCGAGCACGAGCACGAGGTCCTTGGCGAGCGCCGGGGCGTCGCCGAGATCGGGCGGGGTGACGATGAGCAGGAAGAACCCATCGTCGCCCGGAGCGTGATACGCGAGAAGACTGGCGCCCAAGGCGGACGGGCTTGCGGCGTAGTAGAGGACGAAGTCCTGCGCCGGCCGGACGTCCGCTGCTTCGTAGACGAGCGACGCGCTTCTCGCGTCGGATCGGACGATCGCGAATTCGTGCGACGGCGAGTACACGGCAGCCAGGGGCTCGCTGGTCATGAGGTCGACGGCGATACGCACGCGCTCGAGCGGGCGCACGCTGAATCGCTCGGTGTCGAGCGGATAGCGATACCGGTATAGGCCGCCGTCGGCGGCGAGGAGTTCGCTGTAGACGATCTCGATTCGGCGCTCGCCGCCCGCCGGAATCGGGAAGATCCGGGCCGAGAGCGCGTCGCGGCCGACGTACTCGAGCAGCGCGGGATCGATGGCCCGGCGGACGTAGTCCTCGTAGATGTCGCGGGCCTCGTCGGCGCCGAGCAAGCGGGCCTCGAGGACCTGACCGTCGACCCACATCGCGAAGCTCGCGACCGCAGCCCCCGCAGGCACCGGGAACACGTAGCGTCCTTCGATGTCGTACGGGTTAGGATTCCGGAACACCTGGTCGACGCGCGTCGTCACGAGGCCGTCGCGCGCCGCGACCTCGACGTCGTGCGTGACAATGACGAGCCCGCCGCGCGCCGGGTCGTCGGGAACGATCATGCCGTCGGCCAAGCTCGGCGCGGCAAGAGACAAGACACAGAGAGCGGTGCAGAACAAGAGCGACATCCCTCGACTGAACATGGCGATCTCCTCCGAGCGTCACGGAACGTACACCTCGGAAGTCCGCGGGTTCACCTCGCGGATGCGTGCTGGCTCAGCGCCGAGCGACCTGTTGGCGATCCGCGGCACCTAGCGCTTTGGAGACGCGCCAGCCTTCTAGCGCCTCACAGAAGAGGGCGCCAGTTTCCTAGCGCCTCGAAGAGGCGCCAGTTTCCTAGCGCCTCGAAGAGGCGCCATGTGCCCTCTCCCACGAGATGCGAAGCCCCTTGAGCGTGAGGTCGGGATCGTAGAACTCGATCGCATCGATGTGGCGGTGGTAGAGCTCGCCCTTGCCGCCGGTCGCGAGGACCCGAAGCGAGGGGCCGACCTCTTGTCGGAACCGTCCGATGAGGCCGGCGACGAGGTCAAACGTTCCGAGAACGAGGCCGGCGCGGAGGTTGCTCGCCGTCGTCCGCCCGATCACGCTCTCGGGCACGTCGAGCGAGACCGAGAAGAGCTGCGCGGCACGCTGAGTGAGCGCGTCCGCCGCGAGGCGCATCTCGGGCGCGATCGCTCCGCCGAGGAAGGCCCCTTCTTCGGAGACCAGGTTGAAGGTCACGGCGGTGCCGAAGTCGATGACAAGAAGCGGCCCGCCGTGGAGGGCGTAACCGGCGACGCAATCGACGATGCGATCCGCGCCGACCGACCACGGCTCGTCGACGTCGAGGCGGATCGGCGACGTCCGCGCGTCGATCCAGAACACGTCTCTCTGGATGAGCGACTTGAGACCCGCCGCGAGGGGCGGGTTGAGTGACGGGACGACCGAGGCTACGGCCACGCCGCGGATGTCGGATGCCGCGACGCCGGCCTCGGCGAGGACGCTCCGGGCTTCGAGACGCATCTCGTCCGGCGTTCGCTCGCGTCGCGTCGTGAATCGCCAGCGGCCGGCGATGCGCTCGCCGTCGAACAGCCCGACGACGATGTTCGTGTTTCCGATGTCGTACGCCAGGATCACGACGTCCTCCTCGCGAGCAAGGGCTCGCCCGGGGGCAGGACGGCATTGTCGATCAGGCGAGTCTTGCCGATGCGCACGGCCAGCGACACGAGCGCCTTGCGGTCGATGACGTGGATCTCGTCGAGCGTCCGCGTGTCGGTGACGCTCACGTAGTCGATGCGGGCGAGAGTCTCCTGCTCGATGAGCGCGGTCATCTCGTTGCGGACGCGCTCGGCGTCACGTTCGCCTTCGAGCCAAAGCTGTTCGGCGAGGTCGAGCGACCGCCGCAGCACGGGCGCGGCTGCTCTCTCTTCGGCGGACAGGTACGTGTTGCGGCTGCTCATCGCGAGACCGTCGGCCTGCCGAACGGTGTCCCCGACGCGCAGCACGATCGGAAAGTGGAGGTCGCGGATCATCCGGTCGATCACGAGCACCTGCTGCGCGTCTTTCTGTCCGAAGTAGGCGGCCTGCGGCTCTACGATGTGGAATAGCTGCGACACGACCGTGGCAACTCCCTGGAAGTGCGTCGGCCGGAGGGCTCCTTCGAGCCGTCGCGTGATGCGATCGAGGACAACCCACGTCTCGTGGTCGTCGGCGTACATCTCCACCGCATTGGGAATGAAGACGAGGTCGGCGCCTGCCGCCTCGAGAAGCTCGAGGTCGCGCTCCTCGTCGCGCGGGTAGCTCGCGAGATCCTCGGTCGGCGCGAACTGGGTCGGGTTCACAAACAGGCTGACCACGGTCGCTGCGTTCTCCTCGACGGCCTGCCGCACGAGGGCGACGTGCCCCTCGTGGAGGTATCCCATCGTCGGCACGAAGCCCACGGGCGACGGGAGGTCCCGTCGGAGCTGGCGGAATTCCGAAACAGTGCGTGCCACGATCATGATCGTGTGGAAGGCTCCTTTCGCAGTTGGGAGACGATCTCGTCTGAAATCGAGAAGCTCTCCTTCTCAGTCGGGAAGCTGCCGGCGGCGACGTCCGCCTCAAAGCGGCGGAAGGCGTCGGATGCGTCTTTCGCGAGGTTCGCGTAGGGCCGCGCGTGCTTCGGCGTGAAGTCGGGCAGCCAACCGAGGAGGTCGGTGGTTACCTGGATCTGCCCGTCGCAGTGCGGCCCTGCGCCGATGCCGATCGTCGGGATCGAGACGCGCTCGGTGATCAGCCGGGCGACTTCGGCCGGGATGCACTCGAGTACGACGGCGAACGCTCCCGCGTGGTCGACGGCGGCCGCGTCGTCGAGAAGCCGGCGCGCCGCGTCGAGCGTCTTGCCCTGCACCTTGAATCCCCCGAACTGATGGACCGACTGTGGCGTGAGCCCGATGTGGCCGAGGACCGGGATCCCGACCGACGTCAGCCGTTCGATGGTTGGAGCCATGATCCGGCCGCCTTCGAGCTTGACCGCTTGCGCACCGCCGTCCTGGATGCAACGGCCGGCGTTCTCGAGGGCTTGCTCGATCGAGCGGTGATAGGTCATGAACGGCATGTCGGCGACGATGAGCGCGCGCTTCGTGCCGCGGACTACGGCGCGAGTGTGGTGAAGGATGTCCGCGAGCGTCACCGGGATCGTGTCCTCATAGCCGAGGACGACCATTCCGAGGCTGTCGCCGACGAGCAGGAGCGGGATTCCGGCGTCGTCGAGGAGACGTGCCGTTGCCGCGTCGTAGGCAGTCAGTGCGGGGAAGTGCTCGTCAGCTCCCTTCATCCGGCGGATGTCGGCCGTCGTCACTCGCATTCCGCGCCTCCTTCGCCCGACAGCGCCCTCGTGAGCCGCTGCGCATCGTCGTCGCCG
This sequence comes from Candidatus Bipolaricaulota bacterium, assembly GCA_041302485.1. Lineage (GTDB taxonomy): Bacteria > Bipolaricaulota > Bipolaricaulia > UBA7950 > UBA9294 > CAIOGO01. The sequence continues at coordinate 508 of JBFYRA010000132.1, read as the reverse complement.
ATCGTGCCCTTGGCGAGGGCAACGGACACGGTGCGGAGAGCGAGTTCCTTGTACACGGGGACCACGTGGGGTGCAAGTCGGCGCAAGACGCCGATGTGATGGGCGATTGTGCCGGCGTCGCCGCGCGCGATCGGTCCGGTGAGCGCGGCGGGCGTTCCCAGTCGTTCGATGTTCTCGATCGTGCCGCGGACGAGCGGCAACAAGGAGCGCAGCCCGTCCTCGCGCGATGCGCCGAGCTCGGTCCAGAGCGTCGATGCCAGATCGAGCAACGTCACGAGGTAGTTCGAGGCGAGGACGGCGCTCACGTGATAGAGCGTCGGATCCGCGCCGAGAGCGAACGGCCGGCCACCCACGGCGGTCGCCATCTGCTCGAGCATGCGTCGGAGTTCGTCGCTCGACGCCTCGACTCGAAACGCGCTCCCCGACATCAGCCGCTTCGCCTGCTCGGCGCTGGCGAACGACTGGAGCGGGTGAAAGACGCCGACCGCGGCGCCGGCGTCCGCCGCCG
>JBFYRA010000119.1:0-10890 GCA_041302485.1 Candidatus Bipolaricaulota bacterium | reverse complement strand
GAAGTGGTGCACGGGGTGCCGTCCGAGGAGCGACTGCTGAAACAGGGCGACGTCTTCTCGATCGACATCGGGATGATTCGCAAGGGATTCTGCGTCGACATGGCGACGACGGTGGGCGTCGGAGCGGTCGGCGCCGACGTGGAAAGGCTGCTGGCGGTGGGGGAAGAGAGCTTGTGGGAAGGGATCAAAGAAGTTAGAATCGCCAAGCGGCTGTCCGACGTCTCCCACGCGATTGGCGCATATGTCGAGTCGCGGGGTTTTCATGTTGTGCGGGAGTACGTCGGGCATGGGATTGGGCGAGATCTGCACGAAGATCCCCAGATTCCGAACTACGGTCCGCCGGGGCGCGGCGTGCGCCTGCGGGCGGGAATGACGCTGGCCATCGAGCCGATGGTGAAGATCGATGACCAGCCGACGCGCGTCTGCGACGACCAGTGGACCGTTGTGACTGCGACCGGAGGGCTGTCGGTGCACTTCGAGCATACGGTTGCGGTGACGAGGGACGGGGCGGAAGTCCTCACCCTAAGGAGGTGACGAAAGGCGTGGTAGCGACCAACGAGTCGCGTGGCAACAAGGAGGACGTGATTCGCCAGCGTGGCGAGGTCATCGAGAGCCTCCCTGGATCAACGTTTCGAGTGCAGCTGGCGAACGGGCACGTGATCCTCTGCCACATCTCGGGCCGGATCCGCAAGCACTACATCCGGATCCTGACCGGCGACCGTGTGATCGTCGAGATGTCGCCCTACGATCTCACCAAGGGGCGTATCGTGTATCGCGAGAGCTAGGGCACCACGCCGGGGCACTATGAAAGTTCGGGCATCGGTCAAGAAGATGTGCGCCAAGTGCAAGATTCTGCGGCGCGAGGGACGTGTCCTCGTGATCTGCCGGAATCCGAAGCACAAGCAGCGCCAAGGGTAGAGGGAGAGGAAGCATGGCGCGTATAGCCGGAGTCAATCTGCCGAGCAACAAGCGCATCGAAGTCGCGCTCACGTACGTGTACGGCATCGGACACCCGCGGGCTGCCGACATCATCGCCAAGACGGGGATCTCGCCGGACGTTCGGGTGAAGGACCTGACGGAGAACGAGGTGGCCAGCCTGCGTCGCGAGATCGAGCAGCTGGTCGTTGAAGGCGATCTTCGTCGGCGGGTCGCGTCGAGCATCCAGCGGCTGAAGGACATCAGCTCGTATCGGGGGCTCCGGCACAAGAAACGACTTCCGGTTCGCGGACAGCGCACGCGGGCGAACGCGCGCACGTGGAAAGGTCCTCGTCCGGCCAAGGCAGGGAAGAAGAAATAATGGCGACGAAGAACATCAAGCTCGAACGAGCCCTGATTCACGTGCACTCGACGTTCAACAACACGATCATTACCGTCACCGACTCGAGCGGCCATCCAGTGGCATGGAAGAGCCCCGGGGCCGTGGGGTACAAGAATTCGAAGAAGGGGACGCCGTACGCCGCGCAGATCGCCGCCGAGGCTCTCGTGCGCGAGATCAAGGACTACGGCGTGCGGTCGGTCGCGATTCGCGTCAAGGGGACGGGATCGGGGAGGCAGTCGGTCGTTCAGACGATCAAGGCGTCCGGGATTCGCATCGAGGAAGTGAAGAACGTGACGCCGGTCTCGCACAGCAGTTCGCACAGCAAGGGGAAAGCGTAATGGGACGCGATACAGGTCCGAAGTGTAAGCAGTGCCGGCGCGAGGGCGAGAAGCTCTTCCTGAAAGGGGATCGCTGCTACTCGCGAAGCTGCGCAGTGTCGCGTCGCGCGAACCCGCCGGGCGAGGGCCCGAAGAAGCGGCGTCCTCGGCGGAGTCAGTATCAGCTTCACCTCCGCGCGAAGCAGAAGGCCCGGCGCATCTACGGGATTCGCGAGAGCCAGTTCAGGATTTATGTCGCGCGCGCCAAGAGCGTCAAGGGCGCGACGGGCAACGCGCTCTTGTCGATCCTCGAGCAGCGCCTGGACAACATGGTGTACCGAGCCGGCTTCGCCAGCTCGCGGCAGCAAGCGCGTCAGCTGATCGTCCACGGGCACTTCGCCGTGAACGGCCGCCCCTCGAACGTCCCGTCGATCTTACTTCGCGAAGGCGACATCGTCTCCGTGAAGGAAGAGCGGCGCGCGAAGGTGCAGCCGATCGTCGAGATGAACAAGGACCGCGAGGTCCCGACGTGGGTGGAGAGGAACGTCGACGCGCTGCGGTTCCAGATGCTGGCGATGCCAAGCGTCGAGCAAATGGGGCTTGACATCTCGACGAACCTCATCGTCGAGTTCTACTCCCGCTAGGAGGTGGCCATGGACGAGTTGGTCTTCCCAAAGGAGATCAAGGTCGTTGAGTTGACCGAGACGAGCGGGAAAGTCATTCTCGAGCCTCTCGAGCCTGGGTTCGGAACGACGTTGGGCAACGCGATTCGTCGAACGCTTCTTTCCGCCATCCCGGGGGCTGCGATCACGCGCGTGCGGTTCGCCGGGAAGTACCACGAGTACGACACGATCGAAGGGGTCAAAGAGGACATCCTCGAGATCATCCTGAACCTTAAGGGCGTCGCGTTGCGCGTCCGCGAAGAAGGGAAGCGGCGACTGACGCTCGAGAAAAAGGGGCCCGGCGAGGTGAAGGCCGGCGACATCGACGTGCCTCCGGGCGTGGAGATCATCAACCCGGACCACCCGATCGCCACGCTGAACGCGAAGGGCGTCCTCGACCTCGAGATGGAGGTCGAGACCGGATTCTCGTACCTGCCGGCGGAGCTGAACCGGTCGGAGGATGCACCGCTGTCGCAGATCCCGATCGACGCGGACTTCTCGCCCGTGCGGCGCGTGAACTTCTCCGTCGAGGAGACGCGCGTCGGTGGCAAGACGGGGTACGAGCGATTGGTTCTCGAGCTCGCGACGAACGGCAGCATTCGGCCGGAGGAAGCCCTGTCCGAGGCGAGCCGCCTGCTGCAGCGACACGTTGAGTTGTTCCTCGGCTTTGCCGAGCACCCGTTTGGTGTCGCGATCGCGGAGTCGGTCGCCGGCGACCAGGAGGAACTCGCCATCCCGCTCCTCGACCTGGACATCGATCAGCGCGCCTGCAACCTGCTCCAGGAGGCGGACATCCGAACGCTCGGCGAACTGCTCGTCCGGCCGCGGGAGGAGTTGCTCGACATCCACGGGTTCGGAGCGAAGACGCTGAGCAAGGTCGAGGATCGTCTGGCCGAGCTGGGGTACACACTGCGGAGCGAAGGGGAGATGCACCATGCGTCATAGAGTAGAAGGAAACAAGATCGGCATGCTGCCGAGCCATCGCCGCAGCGTGCTGGCCAACCTGACGAACGCGCTGATCCTGAACGCAAAGGTCGACACGACCTTCCCGCGCGCGAAGGCCGGTCAGCAATTCGCCGAGCGCGTGATCACGCTTGCTCGGCGTGGCGACCTGCACGCGCGCCGCATCGTCTTCTCGCGCCTACGCGACAAGGCAGCGGTGGACAAGCTGTTCACGGAGATCGGGCCTGCGTACAAGGAGAAGAACGGAGGATACACGCGCGTGGTGAAGCTCGGGCCGCGCCGCGGCGACGGCGCCGAGGCCGCGCGCTTGATGCTTGTTCAGTAGCCTGGCGTTCGACGGAACGAGTCGATGCGACTCCATCGGGCGATACCCGATGGAGTCTCTCTTTCTCCGCAGACGCGCGGGTTCCGCGAACCCGCGGGCCCCTAGGGTGCGAGGCGCGGCTTCAAGCGCCGAATCATGTCGGCCGTCATCGCCGCAAGGTCGAACGAGGGGCGCCAGTCCCAGTCGGCTTGCGCCGGAGCGTCATCGATCGATTGCGGCCAGGAGTCGGCGATCGCTTGGCGGAAGTCCGGCTCGTAGGAGCACGTGAAGCCCGGGATGTGTCGTCGAATCTCGGCCGCGAGTTCGGCGGCCGAGAAGCTCGCCCCGGCGACGTTGTAGTCGCAGTGCCGCGTCAGTCGCGCTGGCTCCGCGTCCATCAGGGCCAACGTCGCGCGGATGCAGTCGGGCATGTACATCATCGGCAGGACGGTGTCCGGGCGGACGAAGCACGTGTACCGCTCCGTGCGCAGCGCCTGGTAGAAGATGTCGACGGCGTAGTCCGTGGTCCCGCCGCCAGGAGGCGTCTCGCTCGAGATGATCCCCGGGTAGCGCAGGCCGCGGACGTCGAGCCCGTAACGCTGGACGTAGTAGTCCCCGAGGAGTTCGCCTGTCACCTTGGTCAGGCCGTAGATCGTCGACGGATGGAGCACGGTGAGTTGCGGCGCGGGATCGCGCGGCGTCTCCGGGCCGAACACGGCGATGGAACTCGGACAGAACACGCGGTGCACGCCCGCTGCCCGCGCGACCTCAAGAACATTCACGAGCCCGCTGATGTTGACATCCCATGCGAGTTGCGGGTTCGCCTCTCCGGTCGCGGAGAGAATCGCCGCGAGGTGGTAGATGACGTCAACCTTGTGAGCCGTCACCACCTCGTGCAGCCGACGGCGATCACAGACATCGAGGACCTCAAAAGGTCCGGCCGAGATCGGAGATCCAGCAGCCGGCGGCCGAAGGTCACTTGAGATCACGTGAGACGAACCGTGAAGCTCCCGCAGAGCCGGCGTGAGCTCCGATCCGATCTGGCCCGCGGCGCCCGTCACGAGAATGCGCGGCATACTCCTCCCCTCGGGTTGTGTGGCGTAGCTGTGGGAAGTGTACGCGACCCTCGCGCCGACCGGTAGCAGGGCCGTTGCGGGTTCGGGTGCGCCGTCTATACTTGCGCGCATGGGCCAAGCGATCGGCATCGATGTCGGTGGGACGTTCGTGGACGTGGTGGTCGTCGACGAGACCGGGATGCGCATCGTGAAGGAGCCGTCGACGCCTGGCGATCCCGCAGTGGGTGTTCTGCGCGCGCTCGACCGACTTGTCGCGGCGGGGCACGTGGAACCCGAGCGCGTGCACGGCATTGCGCACGGGTGCACGGTGGCAACGAACGCCCTTCTCGAGAGGAAGTGGGCGCGCACGGCGCTCGTGACGACGCAGGGATTCCGCGACGTCCTCGAGATCGGCCGTCAGAACAGGCCCTCGCTCTACGCGCTGCATCCGTCGCGGCCGCCGACGATCGTGTCGCGTGACCTGCGGTTCGAAGTTCCGGAGCGACTGGACGCGCAGGGCGCAATCGTCACGCCGCTCGACACCGCGAGTCTTGCGCTCGTGGCAGAGAGAATCCGCGAGTCCGACGTGGAGGCGGTGGCCGTCGTCTTCCTGTTCTCGTACCTCGATCCGACACACGAGCAAACCGCCCGCCTCGCTCTTGAGGGGGCACTGCAGCGGTCGGTCGTCTGCTCGAGCGACATTCTGCCCGAGATGCGGGAGTACGAGCGCACGTGCACAACCGTGCTTGCGGCCGCGCTTCGCCCGGTGATCGGCGCATACCTTGCTGCGCTCGAGACGGGAGGCGTGGCGCGGGGCTTCTCGTGCAAGTGGCGAATCATGCAGTCGAGCGGCGCCGTCACCACTGCGAAGGGCGCCGAAGACAACCCAGCGACGCTGCTCCTGTCGGGCCCGGCGGGGGGCGTGCAGGGCGCGCGCGCGGTGGGCATGCGCATCGGGGAGCGGAACCTGATCTCGATGGACATGGGGGGCACGAGCTGCGACGTTGCCCTGATCACTGATGGGGAGATCGAGACGACGCAGTCCGGACACGTCGGCGGGTACCCGGTGGCTCTGCCCATGGTCTCGGTGCACACGGTCGGCGCCGGCGGCGGCAGCGTCGCGTGGGTGGACCGTGGCGGCGCGCTTCGCGTCGGCCCGGAGAGCATGGGAGCCCAGCCCGGGCCGGCCTGCTACGGGCGAAGCGGTCGCGCGACGGTCACCGATGCGCATCTGGTTCTCGGGCGCATCGCGGGCGACCTCGCACTGGGAGGACTGCCCTCGCTCGACATGGAGGCGGCGCGTGCGGCGATCGGCAAACACGTCGCCCATCCGCTTGGCCTGTCGATCGAGCGTGCCGCGCTCGGGATTCTCGAGGTCGCGGATGCCGCGATGGAACGAGCGATTCGCGTCGTCACGGTCGAGCGCGGTCGCGATCCTCGCGACTACGCTCTCGTGGCGTTCGGTGGCGCAGGCCCACTGCACGGAGTCTCGCTTGCGCGGCGGCTCGGGATCTCACGCGTCGTCGTGCCGCACGCCGCGGGCGTCTTGTCCGCATTTGGTCTCGTCGTGGCGTCGGCCGGGCACGACTCAAGTCGGAGTTTCGTCGCGAGCCTGGCGACGCTCGACGGCGTTGCCGCCGGAGGGGTCCTCGCGGAGCTTCGCAGGCGCGGCGCGGCGACTCTGCGCGCGGAAGGCGTAGGCGAAGCCGCGATGGGATTCGTCGCCTCAGCGGACGTTCGCTACGTCGGGCAGTCGCATGAGTTGACGGTGCCCGTGACCATGCGAGACGGCGATGTCGACGTGGGCGAACTGCGGCGCGCGTTCGAACAGGCACACGACATGCGCTACGGGCACAGGGCCTCGGACGACGCCGCCGAACTCGTCACGCTGCGCATGCATGCGCGAGGACCGGCGTTGGCCGAGCAGTCGGCTTGGCGCGCGGCGGGAGGCGAGACAGGGGCCGACCTCGATCGAGCTCACTGCCTGCAGCTCGATTCGTCCGGCGATGTGCAAGCGCGCCTGTGCGGCCGAGAGGTTGTCGCGCGCGAGCGTGTGTTCCGCGGGCCGCTCGTGATCGCGGGAGAGGATGCGACCGTCCTGGTGCCGTCAGGCGCCGCGGGACGCTGTGATGTCGAGGGGAACCTCATCATTGAGGTGAAGTGCGGTGGGTAGGCCCGGGATCGACGCGATCGCGCTCGAGGTTCTGCGCCACGCGCTCTGCGCCGTTGCCGACGAGATGAATGCTGACCTCGTCCGCACGGCGTACAGCCCAAACATCAACGAACGGCGCGACTGCTCTTCCGCCGTGTTCGATGCGAACGGCGACATGGTCGCGCAAGCCGAGTCGATCCCCGTGCACCTCGGTGCGATGCCGTACTCCGTGGCGGCAGCGATTGCGGCTGCGCGGGACTTCGCGTCAGGCGACATCGTTGTCGTCAACGATCCCTACGCCGGGGGCGCGCACCTGCCGGACGTCACATTCGTGGCTCCCGTGTTCTGGGAGGACGAGCGCGTTGGCTTCGTGGCGAACCGCGCGCATCACGCTGACGTTGGGGGCAAGGAACCTGGGAGTCTCGCCGGTGACGCCGTGGAGATCTTCCAGGAAGGACTGCGGATCCCGCCCGTCAAGCTGTGGCGGCGGGGAGAGGTCGACGAGGATCTTCTGCGACTCATCCTGGCCAACGTCCGGACGCCCGGAGAGAGGCTGGGCGACCTCCGAGCCCAGGCGGCCGGGTGCCGCATGGGTGTCGCGAGGATGCACGAGCTGTTCGCCCGCCACGGCCGGGAGACGATGAAATGCGGAATGGACGAGGTGCTTGCGTACTCCGAGCGGCGGATGCGCGATGAGATCGCTCGGTTCCCGCGGGGCAAGTGCGCATTCGCTGACGCCCTTGATGGAGACGGGACCGGATCGGGAGCGATTGCGATTCGCGTGGCCATCGAAGCCCGCGGAGACCGACTGATCGTTGACTTCACCGGGAGCGCGCCGCAGACGACGGGGCCGCTCAACGCCGTCTTCGCGGTCACGGCGTCTGCGACGTACTTCGCCGTGCGCGCAGCGACGGACCCGACGATCCCCGCGAATTCCGGCGCCTACCGCCCGATCGAAATCGTCGCTCCTGTCGGGACGATCGTTCACCCCGTGGCTCCCGCCGCAGTGGTTGGCGGGAACCTCGAGACGGCACAGCGGATCGTCGACGTCCTGCTCGGAGCGCTGGGACAGGCAGTGCCGGACAAAGCGATCGGGGCATGCCAGGGCTCGATGAACAACGTCGCGATCGGCGGCGTAGACCCGCGAACTGGCCGGCACTACACGCTGTACGAGACCATCGGCGGCGGATTCGGCGGCGGGCCGGCGGGGGACGGGATGGACGGCGTTCATTCCCACATGACGAACACGCTGAACACGCCGGTCGAGGCGCTTGAGACGGCGTATCCGCTTCAGGTCGTTCGCTACGAACTCATCCCTCGGACCGGCGGAGAGGGCGAGCATCGAGGGGGACTCGGCATCCGGCGTGAGATTCGCGCCGTCGGCCACACCGCGCGGGTCTCTCTGCTCACCGATCGCCGCGAGATCAGGCCTTACGGCGTGCGCGGCGGGCTGCCGGGGGCAGTCGGGCGCAACGTGCTTGTGCGTGGGGACGGGAGCGAGGACACGCTCGCGAGCAAAGGATCGATCATGCTTGCGGCAGGCGAGACCCTGCGGATCGAGACGCCCGGGGGCGGCGGGTGGGGTGATCCGGCGCGACGAGCCGAAACGTCCATTGCTCGGGATCGGCGCGAGGATCGTACGTAGCCAGGGCCCGTTGCCTCTCGTGGTCGTGGGGGGGGCGCCTAGGGAACTTCGGCGGGCGGAGCGACGAGCGTCGCACGCCACGTGAACGTGTAGGCGCTCCCGTTCACGAATTGTGTTCCTACTCCCGACATCGAGGTCCCTCCGACCTGACCGTCGAACGTGAAGCGAACGGGCGTCGGCGGGGTGGTGAGGGGATTGGCGCCGGCGGCGTCGAGGACGATTGTGTCGGCGTAGACCTCGCCCTGCGTGACGGGGATCTCGAACGTATTCGATCCGCCGGCCGGCAATGTCACGGAGCCTGCGATGTCCCCCTCGTCGTCGAAGAGATCAAGACTGAAGTTGCTCTGAAGCGAAGCCATCGGACCCGTCGTCCACGAAATCGTGCCGGACCAGCCGCCGCTGACGTTGATGCTTGCCACGGGCGTACAGCTTGCGACGCCCGCGAGAACGACCGAGGTCATCGCCACGAGGCGCAACAGCAGATCGATGGTCCTCTTCTTCCGTGCGATAGCCATCCGAGACAGTGTCAGGGAACGCCGCCGCATCGTCGCGGAAGCGCGCGACGTGCGGCACGGACATCCGCTCAACATGCTCCAGGGACATCCGTCCCACGGTGAGCGGCTGCCTGCGGGGGTCTGGCTGGGGCCGGTATAATCCGCGCGGAGACGCGATGCCGGAACTGCCAGAACTCGACGTAATGCGAGAAGTGCTTGAGGCGCGCGCGGTAGGCCGCACGATCGGCGGCGCGCGCGCCACCAGACCGGGGATCCTGCACACGATCGAGCCGCCGCTCGATGCGCTCGCGGGTCGGACGTTCCGCGCTGTCGCCCGTCGCGGCAAGCACTTGATCCTCTCGTGCGACGACGATCTTCATCTTGTCCTCCACCTGATGGTCGCTGGCCGTCTCGTGCTGACCACGTCAGCATCAAAGGTCACGAAAGCCACCGGGTTCGTCGTCTCGTTCTCGGACGGCGAGGACCTGCGCTTGGTCGAGAACGGCACCGCAAAGCGGGCGAGGGTTCACGTCGTGCGGTCGCCCGAGGATGTCGAATGGGTGGCGCGATCGGGGGTCGAGCCGCTGAGCGCTGAGCTCTCGCCGACCGCGCTGGCTCGCGTGCTCGGCGGCGAACGGCGGCAACTGAAGAAGATGCTCACCGACCAGTCTCTGATCGTCGGCATCGGCACGGCGTACGCCGACGAGATTCTGTTTCGCGCGCGACTGTCTCCCATCCGCTACGCCAACACGCTCGACACCGACGAGATCGAGCGGCTGTGCCAGGCGATCCGCGACGTTCTGTCCGAGGCGATCGTGCGGACGCGCCGCGAGGCTGGAGGCGCGTTGGTCGGCGAGCATCGCGCGGAAGGGATGGCCGTGTACAAGCGGACAGGCGAGCCGTGCGCGGCCTGTGGGACGCCGATCGCCGAGATCCGATTCGCCGAGACGCGAACCTACTACTGCCCAAGCTGCCAGGCGAGAGGGAAGACGATCGCCGACCGGCGCGCTTGGCTCAAGAGGTAGGAGGGCGCTGAAGCCGGGTCGATCTAGCAGATGCGTGGCACTGAGCCGCGGCCTTAACAGATGCGCGGCACCGAATGCCGCGGCCTTAGCAGATGCGCGGCACCGAATGCCGCGGCTTTAGCAGATGCGCGGCACGGGGTCACCCAGCGGCATGTCGAGGAAGCGGCGTCCTCCGACTTCAGTGGCGAGGACGACGCGCCCCGGGTACTCGGAGGTCACGCGACCGATCTCGGCCGCCGCCGCGCCGAGCGGATGCCGCCGAAGAACGCGCAGGACCTCGTCGGCACGGGACGGGTCGACTGCGATCAGCGCCTTGCCCTCGTTCGCCACTTCGAGGGGAGAGATTCCGAGGAGGTCAGCGAGGCCACGCACTTCGGCGCGAATCGGGATCGCCGCTTCGTCGACCTCAATGCAGGTCGCGGACTTGCGGGCCATCTCGTTCAGCGCTGCGGCAAGGCCGCCGCGCGTCGGGTCCTTCATCGCGCGGACCGCGTCGCCGAGATCGAGGACCGGGGCGAGCAGAGGCCAGAGCGCGGCGACGTCGCTTCGAAGCTCGGTCGTAAGGTGGAACTCGTTTCGGCACGCGAGGATGGCCATGCCGTGATCGCCGATCGTGCCGGTGGTGAGGATCCGATCCCCCGGGCGAAGCGTGGCGTCGGACACGGCGCGCTTCGCGACGCCGATCCCCGACGTCGTGAGGACGATGCCGTCGATCTCGCCGGCCGGCATCACTTTGGTGTCGCCGCACGCGATGGCGACACCGACCTCTTCGATCACCTCGGCGAGCGAGTCGAGAATCCGGACGAGATCGGGGATCGGGAAGCCCTCTTCGATGATCGCGGCGAGGCTGAGTGCGTAGGGCCTGGCACCCATCACGGCGAGATCGTTCAGCGTGCCGGCCGCGGCCAGTCTGCCGATGTCGCCTCCCGGGAAGAAGACCGGCTTCACGACGTGG
>JBFYRA010000103.1:0-5485 GCA_041302485.1 Candidatus Bipolaricaulota bacterium | reverse complement strand
TCGCCGGTCGGCGTCTACAAGCTTATCCTCGCGTATGGATCTCGGCCCCTGCCCTCCCGCGAGGAGGGATGACAAGGGCCCAGCTCTCGAAGGTTCACCGCGCCCGTGAGAGCACCGAGGCGCGATAGACCCGCGTGTCGACGCCTAGAAGGAGCCCGCGGGGAACTCCAACAGACGGCCCGCCCTAGTTAAGGGAGGGAGCAGCGAATGCGAGTGTCGCAGTCGTTGTGTTCGCAGTTATTGTTTGTTTCGCCAGTTTATGGAGATAGCGACGCTCCGCCTGCAGCCTTCGTTTGACGGCTCCGTCGAAGCCAGTCACCCCCATGTCAAAGAACACGCCCGATTATAGGCCGTCCGCCTTCGCACAACAAGTCGCATCCTGTATCCTCTCTTCTCCGATCATGCGCACTCCAATGATTCTCGTCCTCCTGGCGGTCGCAACGGGCACCGCGGCGGAATCGCACGTCGCGGCGCCGGCGGCGGCCCTGTGCGGCGGTGCGGCCGCCTTCCTCCTCGCGGCGCTCGCCGTGCGTCGGGCGGCCCCGCGGCAGGTCCTTCTCCTCTTGTCGCTCGCTGCACTTGCCATGCTCCGCGCCGGCGCAGTGAGCCACACTCCCGAAGGACTCGCGCTCCGCGCGCCGCACATCACGGAGGTCGTCGGAACGGTCGTCTCCTATCCGAGCCTAGGCCGAGACCGCATCCGCTTTGTCGTTCAGCCAGACCATCTCCCGTCCCGCTTCCTGGTAACCTGGGAGCGCCCGGACGCGGCGGCTGGCGCCATCCACTGTGGGGACCGCGTCCTGCTCGCCGGCCGCGCACAGCAAGAGGGGACATTTGCCGGATTCGACTACCGCCACTACCTCGAGCGGCAGGGCATCTTCGCCACGATGCGCGTCGAGTCGTCGGGCCTCGAGCGTTGCGGCGCGAGGCCGGGGATCCTGCGCGTCGGCGACCACGTGCGCCAGGCGCTCCTCGCTTCGCTCCAGCAGCGGCTCACTGTGGACGAGTTCGCCCTGGCGCAGAGCTATGTCTTCGGCGACCGCTACGCCCTCACCGACGAGACCGAGGAAGCGTTTGCCGAGACCGGGCTCATGCACATCCTTGCGGTCTCGGGCATGCACCTCGCCGTCCTGCTCGCTGGCGCGTGGTGGATTCTCCGCCGGCTCGGCGCTCGCGCGGCCGTTTCCTACCCCGTCCTCGCTCTCTTCGTCCTCGTCGCGGTGTGGATCGTCGGTCCGTGGGTGAGCTTTGTGCGTTCGGCCCTGCTCTTCTTCTTTGTCGCCGCAGGGAGCGTGCTCGCAGACCTCGGACTCACGCTCCGCCGCTCCGTTCGGCCGATGAACGCGCTGGCCACAGCAGCCGTCGTCGTCCTGCTGATCGATCCCCAGGCACTCTACGACATTGGGTTCCAGCTCAGCGTCGCCGCAACGGCCGGACTCCTCGCCTTCGCCCCGCCGCGGGGCTGGCCTGCGCTTCGGATGTGGCCGCGGCCGATCGTATTCGCGGCGCGGGCTGCCGCTTCGCTCTTCCTCGTCTCCCTCGCCGCGCAGGCCGGAGCGGCTCCGATCCTCGCCGTCCACTTCGGCAAAGTCCAAGTGTGGACTGCCATCACGGGCATGGTCGCCATTCCGCTCTCGAGCATCGCCCTGTGGATTGGCGTTGTCGCGCTCGCCGTCTCGCCCGCGGGCCCCCTTGCAGATGCGGCGGCACGCTTGTTCGGATGGACGCTCCAAGCGTTCGAGGCCGTCGTCGCGGCGGCCGCCCACCTTCCCTGGACGACGCTCCCGGCCGACGGCCGAGTCGGCGTCTGGCTGGGGAGTCTTGCGGTCTGCCTGTACTGCGCGCGCCACGCGCTCGACAGCCCGCCTCTTCTCACCGGCGCGGACCTTGTGCCTGTGCGTCGGGACCGCGCACGCCCCTCGGCAACCCGTGGCGACGGGCCGGGCGATGCCGGACAATGGAGGCTGGCGGTTGACCGGAGGAAGACGAGGTCCTAGTCTCGTACACCATGACGCGCACGGAGAGAGAGTGTCTGATCGGACTCAACCGCATTCCGCAGCTCACGCCGAAGCGCGGCAAGCTCCTTCTCGCGCGCTTCTCGTCGTTCCGCGAGGTGTGGACGGCGCCGGCGTCGCAGCTGGCTTCTGCTCTCGGCTCGTCGATGCTCGGAGAGGCCGTCGCCTCCGCTCGGAGTGACGCAGCGGTCGACGAGGAGCTCGAGAAGGCCGAGCGATTGGGCGCTCGCCTGGTCACGCTGGTCGACCCGGAGTACCCGATTCTCCTGCGCGAGATCGACGATCCTCCGTTCGTGCTCTACGTCCGCGGCAAGCTCCCGGTCGACACGGCGCGAACGATCGGCATCGTCGGAACGCGCCGCGGGACGCAGTACGGAAAGATGGTCGCAGCTCGGCTCTCGAGCCAGCTCGCGCTCAAGGGCATGTCCATCGTGAGCGGCCTCGCCGCCGGGATCGACGCGGCGGCACACCAAGGGACGCTCGATGTCGGCGGCCACACGATCGCCGTGCTCGGATGCGGCGTCGATGTCTGCTACCCGAAGTCGAACCAGGCGTTGTTTGATCGCGTCGCCATCGAAGGGACGGTGTTGAGCGAGTACCCGCTCAACACGCGCCCTGCGAAGTGGACCTTCCCGCAGCGAAACCGCATCCTGTCAGGTCTCTGCCGCGGCGTCGTCGTGGTTCAAGCTCCCGCTCGCAGCGGCTCGCTGATCACGGCGCGCCTTGCGCTCGAACAGGGGCGCGAGGTGTTCGCCGTTCCCGGGAACATCACCACCGCGACGTCGGCGGGCACGAACGGATTGCTCAGACAGGGGGCGAAGATCGTCGAGTCGATCGACGACATCCTCGAGGAGTTCCCGGATCTGCGGGCGATCGCCGATCGCACTCCCGAGGTGCAGGAGCCCGACGAGGTGTCGCTCGGGACCCGCGAGCGGCGCGTCTACGACCTGATCGGTCTTGATCCAGTCCACGTGGACGATATCATTGCCCGCGCGGACCTTTCCCCTACCGAAGCCTCGCACGTCCTTCTCCTCCTGCAGCTCGAGGATCTCATTGCGGAAACGGACGGCGGGTGCTACGTCCGCCGGATCTAGGAGGCATGTGATGTCCATTCAGCGAACGCTCGTCTTGTGCAAGCCCGACGCCGTGCAACGCGGGCTGGTCGGTCGCATCGTCTCCCGCTTCGAGGAGAAGGGCCTGAAGCTCGTGGGGCTCAAGATGCTCCAGGTCACGCCGGAACTGGCGGGCAAGCACTACGCGGAACACGTCGAGAAGCCGTTCTATGCCGATCTCCTGGGGTTCATCACGGCGTCGCCGATCGTCGCGCTCGCCGTCGAGGGCGACAACGCCGTCGAGGTCGTGCGAAACCTGATGGGCGTTACGAACCCGCAGAAAGCGGGGTCAGGCACGATCCGCGGCGACTTCGGGCTCAACCTGACGATGAACCTCGTCCACGGCTCGGATTCCCTCGCGTCGGCACAGCGCGAGCTGGCGCTGTTCTTCCGACCCGGCGAGTTGCACGACTACGAGTCCGCGCTGCGAAACTGGACGTAGACAAGCGCACGCGCATGGAGGCATGAGATGGAACTGTCCAAACGCTACCAACCGGCCGATGTCGAGGCGAAGAACTACCGCCTGTGGGAACAGGGCGACTATTTTCGCACGTCGACCGGGGTCGTTGGCAAGGTTCCATTCTCGATCGTGATCCCGCCTCCCAACGTCACCGGACGCCTGCACATGGGGCACGCGCTCAACAACACGCTGCAGGACGTCGTCATTCGCACCCAGCGCATGAAGGGCAGCGCCGCCTGCTGGTTCCCGGGGACGGACCACGCGGGCATCGCGACCCAGAACGTCGTCGAGAAGATGCTCGCGCGCGAGGGAACCGATCGCCACAAGCTTGGGCGCGAGGCATTCGTCGGACGCGTCTGGGATTGGAAGGCGAAGTACGGTTCCGAGATCATCGAACAGCTCAAGGCTCTTGGCTGTTCGTGCGACTGGTCGCGCCAGCGCTTCACGCTCGACGATGGGTTGTCCGCCGCCGTGCGCGAGGTGTTCGTCAAGCTCTACGACGACGGCCTCATCTACCGCGGCGAGTACTTGACGAACTGGTGTCCGCGCTGCGGCACTGCGCTCTCAGACCTCGAGGTCGACCACCGCGACGTGCAGGGCGCTCTCTATTACATCCGCTACCCGCTCGAAAACGGCGACTCGCTGACGATCGCCACGACGCGCCCGGAGACCATGCTCGGCGACACGGCTGTCGCCGTCCATCCGCAGGACGAGCGGTTCGCGCACCTCGTCGGGACAGCCGCCGTGCTTCCCTTGCTCGGCCGGCGATTGCCGATCGTGGCGACGGAGTCGGTCGACCCTGCGTTTGGGACTGGCGCGCTGAAGGTGACACCGGCGCACGACCCGGTGGACTTCGAGATCGGCAAAGTCCACGGCCTCGAGTCGATCAACATCCTGAATCCGGACGGGACCCTCAACACGCATGCCGGCCCGTTCGCGGGCCTCGGGCGCGACGCAGCGCGGAAGGCGGTCGTCGATCGCCTCAAGGCGGAAGGCTTCCTCGAGAAGATCGTCCCGTACGGACATTCGGTCGGTCACTGCGATCGCTGCGACACGCCGGTCGAGCCGTTGCTGTCGACGCAGTGGTTCGTGCGGATGAAGCCTCTCGCAGAAGAGGCCCTGAAGGCCGTGCGGGACGGGCGCATCCAGTTCGTCCCGGACCGGTGGACCAAGCTCTACAACGACTGGCTCGAGAACATCCGAGACTGGTGCATCTCGCGGCAGCTGTGGTGGGGCCATCGGATCCCCGTGTGGTATGGGCCCGACGGACGCGAGTTCGTCGCCCGCTCGGAGGATGAGGCGGCCGCAGCGGCGCGCGCACACTACGGCGCGGTCGTGCCGTTGCGGCAGGATGAGGATGTGCTCGACACGTGGTTCTCGTCGTGGCTATGGCCGTTCTCGGTGATGGGTTGGCCAGAGGAGACGGACGATCTCAAGGCGTTCTTCCCGACCTCGTTCCTGCTCACGGCGTTCGACATCCTGTTCTTTTGGGTGTCGCGGATGGTCATGGCGTCGCTCTATTTCATGGGCGACGTGCCGTTCCGCACCGTTTACATCACGCCGCTCGTCGTCGATGACAAGGGCCAGAAGATGTCGAAGTCGAAGGGCAACAGCGTCGATCCGATCGACCTGATCGGCGAGTACGGCGCCGACGCGCTTCGCCTGGCGATGGCCCACACCACGGGGAAGGGTCGCACGGTCCGCATGCCGTGGTCAGATCTCGCCGAGGGACGGAACTTCCTCAACAAGCTGTGGAACATGGCGCGCTTCGCGCTCATGAACCTTGGCGACGAACGGCCGCCGCTTCCCAGTCGCGTCACGGAGCTCGAGGATCGCTACATCCTGTCGCGGCTTACGGCAACGATCGAGACCGTCACGAAGCACCTCGACGAGTACAG
>JBFYRA010000053.1:0-39680 GCA_041302485.1 Candidatus Bipolaricaulota bacterium | reverse complement strand
CGGCCCTGTCCAGCGATCAGATTGACGATCAGGAAGTGCCTCTCGCCGTTCATGGCGAACATGCTACGAAGGCCGGGTTCACTCTGTCAAGATTCCATCGAACTTTCGCGCGACTCCCGGGCCGCGACGGCTCGTACGACGACGCACGGTCCGCACTTCGATCCAGCCTTTGGGCCCTTCGACCGGCTTCGGAACCTCAAGGTCGGCGAGGGTGGTCATCTCGCGCTTGACCCGGAGGCCGGCTGTTGCGCGCAGCTCGCAGCTCGCGGAGCGTGAGAGGCTTCGCCTGGTGAAGGAACGTGCCGGACGAGCCAGACGAGATCTGTCGGCCGATCTCGCGTTCGCGCAGGAGGATGCCGGCGATGATCAGGCTTCCAGGCACAACGAGGTGCCGCTCACAGGCGGCAGATCCTCGGCGGTTCCCACCGACGACGCGCACGCCGCGGGCGTCTGCTTGGGCAGCCATCGCCGGTCGGCTCGATACCGAGTTCGACCCCGAGCCGGGACTCGAGTTGGCCTGTTCCGACGCCGATCTCTACCCAGACTCCGCGGCGCTCGGGGAGCAGGATGCGGATCGTACGACGTTCGGACTCGAACTGCGCCGGGTGCGCGTCGACCCAGGCGTCGTTGTCGGCGGCGCGCGTCTCGAAGGGGTTCGCGGAGCTCACGACCAGCCCGCCTGCAGACGCGCGAGAAGCCGGTCGCGACTCGCGAGAAACGCCGGCCCGACCCGGTCTCGCCGCTCGGCAAGGTGGAGCGAGACGCGCTCCTCACCGAGGACGATCGCCGGTCTCTGAGAGAGGATCACCACGCGCTCCGAAAGGACGACCGCTTCGTCCAGATCGTGCGTGACGAAGAGAATCGTCCGGCGCAGCTGACGCGCGAGGTCGGCGAGCCAATCCTGAAGGCGATGGCGCGTCATCGTGTCCAGCGCGCCGAACGGCTCGTCGAGAACGAGGGCAGGGCTTCCGGTCAGCACGGCCCGGAGCAGGGCCGCCCGCTGCCTCATGCCGCCCGAAATCTCGTGAGGATAGGCCCGTTCGAAGCCCTCCAATCCGAAGTCCGCGAGGAACTGGCGTACTCGGTCGCGCCGCTCCGCCGAGCGCATCCCTTGGAGAGTGAGAGGCAGTTCGGCATTGCCGAGCACGGTCTTCCACGGGAGGAGAAGGCCTTCCTGCGGCAGGTACCCGGCCCGTTCGAGGGGCCCAGTGACAGCGCCCGCGTCGGCGGTCTCGAGTCCGAGGAGGATGCGGAGAAGCGTCGTCTTCCCGCATCCCGACGGGCCGAGGAGACCGACGATGTCTGCGTCGTCAGCCGTCAGGCTCACGTCGCGGAGCACGTGGACGTCGCCGAAGCTCTTCTCGACATGGCAGGCGGAGAACACGCTCACGGCGTCGGCGCCCCCGGCAGGAAGTCGTTGGTGTACGCTGACGCGGCATCGACGGCCCGTCGCACCAACGCGTGGTCAAGCGCCCATGCGGCGAAGCGCTCCCAGACAGCGACGTCTTGACGGCCCCAGTGCGCGACGTCGGTCACGCTGCGCTCGGCGAGCCAGCGCTGCGACGCGGCTACAAGCTCGGGATCGAGTTCGGGCGCGCGGGCGAGGAGGATGCCGGCCGCGATGTCCGGCGACGCGGCGGCGAAAACGTATCCGCGCGCGAGCGCTCCGAGGAAGCGCCGCGCGGCGTCCGGCTCTTTGGCGAGGTACCTCTCGCTCGAGGCGATGACCGGGGTGTAGTAGTCGAGGACGGGATCGAGATCGGAGAGCGGTAGGTACGAGATCTCAAGCCCCATGAGGACCGCATGGAGCCCTTCCCATCCGTAGTAGATCCAGAAGAAGTCCGCGAGGCCGGCCTGCGCCGCGGTTGCGAAATCGAGCGTCCCCATAGCGATCACTTCGACCGTCGCGGGGTCGGCAGCGACATCTCGCATCACTGTCTCGATCATCACTGCCTCCAGGTCGCTGCCCCAGCCTCCGTAGCGCCGACCGACGAAGTCCGCCGGCGAGGAAATGCTCGCGCTCCGTAGGGAGGCGAACCCCGACGTGTTGTGCGGATACAGCGCGGCCACCGACACCACCGGCGTGCCTTCGGCGCGAGCCATCGTGATGTACTCCTGGCTCGAGACGCCGAACTCGGCCCGCCCGCTTGCGACAAGCTGGAGCGACACCACGGGGCTCGGCTCGAGAACCTCGACCTCGAGGCCTTCCGCGGCGAAGTACCCCAGCGCGTCGGCGACGAAGATGCCGGCGTGGTTGGTGTTTGGCGTCCAGTCGAGCGCGATGCGGACTCGCGTCGCCGCGGACCCGGCGAGCCCGGAGACGACGACGACACAGATGCAAAGTGCGATGACGGCAGGCTTCCCGGTCAGACTACGCATCTTGCCTCCTCTTCTGCCACGGCGTCAGCGCGCGGGCGACTCCGTCGACCATCTTGAACAGACCGTAACTCACGGCCATCACGAGGAAGATCGCGGCGAACAGCCTGTCGGTTCGGAACGACTGCAGGGCCCGCGTCATGTACACGCCGAGTCCGCGAGACCCCCCCAGCCACTCGCCGACGACCGCGCCCAGGACGCAGTACGTGGCTGCGACGCGCAGGCCGGCGAGGATGCCCGGCAGCGCCGCGGGCACGTAGACGTGGCGGTAGATGTCGCGGCGGCGGGCGCCAAGCGTCTGGAGCAACTCCACGTACGACGGGTCGATCGCGCGGAACCCCTCGATCGCGTTCACCGCGATCGGGAAGAAGCAGACGAAGGCGACGATGAGTACTTTGGCCGACGGTCCGAGGCCGAACCAGATCAGGATGAGCGGGGCGATGGCGATCAGCGGGACAGCTTGGGACAGGACGAGGGATGGGTACAGGAGGCCGCGCGCTGCGCGCGAAGCGGTCATAACGACGGCCATCGCCATCCCAACAGCGAAAGCGAGCGCGAGTCCGAGGACGGACTCGACGACCGTCGTGCCGGCGTGATGCGACAAGAGCGCCGCGTCCGCAACCAACGTCTGCAGCGTAGCGACGGGCGACGGGAGGACGTACGCCGGGACGCGAAAGACAACGCACGCCGCTTCCCACAGACCGACGAACCCGGCCACGCCGCCGACGCCCCACCACCATGTGCGCGTTGAGTGTCCGCCGCTCACGCTGCGCCTCCGCCGGCCTGGTGAATGAGGAGGAGGTCGCCCTGCGACACCGTGACGAGGGCCGGCAGCGAGGCGACCTCATTCGACACGCCGCGCGAAGAGGCGCGCGCGAGATCCTCGTCCCGCAGCGCGTAGCGTAGCCCGGTCGTCGATACGCGTGCGGTGGCTGACAAGGGAACGAGAGATACCGTGTCACCAACCGCGGCGCCATCGACTTCGTGGCGGCCCCGCACGTGCGCGACGGACTGCCGGCCGTCGACCAGGCGCACGTCCACTCCAGCGTCGGCGCCGCGTTCGAGGAGATGAAGGTTCGATAGAGCGTGGTCGACCCGGCGCCCAAGAGCGCCCACGATCACGATCGCCCGTGGTCGCCGCGCGATCGCGGCGTCGAGGGCAAGCTCCAGGTCAGAGGAATCCTTGGCGTGCGGGAACCGTCGAAATTCCACCCGACCCGCCTCGATCTCAACGAACTCCTCTGGGCCGAGCGAATCGAAGTCCCCGACAACGAGATCGGCGCGAACTCCAGCACGCCTCGCCTGGGCGTAGCCGCCGTCCGCCGCGATGATGTAGTCTGCGCCCGCCGCGAGGCGCCTGGCCTGCACGTCGTCCGACCAGTCGCCGTTCGCCAGGATGACGATCGTGTCCACCGGGCACTCCCTGTGGGGGTGTGGTTTCGGAGACGGTCTGGAGCGGCGGTCTGCCGCGGGTTCCCTGCGCTGGCATTACCCAGATCAGGTTCAAAGGGTCGAGGGACTCCCTCCTCTCAGCCCAGTCTCCTGAGCTCCCCAACGGCCTCACTATACCGAAACGGAAGGCGGGCGCAACCCGCACGTGCGCCCGCCCATCGAGCAACCTACTCCGAGATGAATCGTGTCCTCGGAGTCATCCCCTCAATCGTCAGGGCGATCAGCCGTGCCGTGTTCTCGACGTCATCGACGTGCACGAGTTCGCACGGGGAGTGCATGTATCGATTCGGCACCGAGAGGATCGCCGTGGCGACGCCTCCTCGCACCAACTGGATCGCGTTCCCGTCCGTTCCGGTGCCGCGCGGCCACGGCTCGATCTGGATTGCGATCTTGTTCTTGCGCGCTGTGTCAGTGAACCGCTTGAATAGCTGAGGGTTGGCGTTCGGCCCGCGCGTCAGAATTGGTCCGCCGCGCATCGTGACCTCGCCCCACTTCTTCTTCGCGTCGTCCATCCCGGGATGGTCGGTGCAGAAGCCGACGTCGACCGCAATGCCGACCTGCGGGTCGATTCCGAAGCAGCTCGTCTGGGCGCCGCGCGAGCCGATCTCCTCCTGCGTGGTTGCGACCGCGTAGACGCCGATCGACTTCGTCTTGCCCCTCAACAGGCGCAGGGCCTCCAGAGCGACGAAGGCGCCAATTCGATCGTCAATGCCGCGTCCGACGAGGATGCCGTCGCGCAGCTCGTCGATCCCGTAATCGATCACCGCCGGGTCGCCGAGTTCGACGAGCTTCAGCGCCTCCGCCTTGTCCTTGGCGCCAATGTCGATCCAGAGGTCCTCGAACTTCGGCAGCACCTTGCGGTCCTCCTCCTTCATCAGGTGGATCGGGCGGCGGCCGATCACGCCGAGGACCAAACCCTTGCCGGTGCGGATTCGCACGCGTTGGCCCGGGATGATCGCCATATCCCACCCGCCGAGTCCGGTGAACGAGAGATAGCCGCGGTCGTCGACGTACGTGATCATCAGGCCGATCTCGTCGAGGTGGCCGGCGATCATCACACGGAACGCCGCCTTCTCGTTGAGAACAGCGATCGCGTTCCCGTTCACGTCCGTCCAGGTGCGGTCGGCGAAGCGCGCTGCCTCGTCACGCCAGACGCGCGCCGCCTCCTCTTCATATCCCGTCGGGCACACCGTGTTCATGAATCGCTTGAAGAAATCGAGCCGCTGCTTCTGCATGGTCCCTCCTGCCGGTCAGTGTACGCCCGCCGGGCTTCGGTGCCCACTCTAAATAGATATCGAGAGCAGTGTTTGATATAGTGAAGGCCATGCAGGACATTGGCGCGCAGCTCCGGCGAGCGAGGCAGGCTCGCGGTTGGACGCTCGAGATGCTCGCGGGGCGATCCGGCCTGTCGACAGGTTTCCTCTCGCTGGTCGAGCGGGATCAGTCCACGCTGTCGATCGTCTCGCTGTCCGCTATCTGTCATGCGCTCGACCTTCCGATGGATCGGCTGTTCACGAGCAGCGGCCCGTTGTTCGCGGGCGCGGCGAGGGTCACGAAAGCGGCAGGTCAGCTGCGCATTCAGATCGGGGACTCGGCCGTGTCGTATCGATACCTGACGCCGCAGCTTCCGGAGGCGCCGATCGAGGAGCTCCTGATCGCCGAGTTCCCAGGAGGAGCGGTGCAGGAGGCAACGCCTCACGAAGGCGAAGAACTCGGGGTTGTGCTGGGCGGGCGGCTCGTGCTCCGCGTCGGCGACGAGGAGCATCGACTCGCACCGGGCGATAGCTTCCGCGTCGCCCCGCGCGAGCCGCACGCCTACCATGCCGGCCCGTCCGGGGCGCGCATCCTGATGGCCGTCACGCAGCGTTTCGTCGATCGGGCGCAGCCAGAGGCCCGCAGATCGCGAAGAGGTGGCGCGCCCGCCCGCCCGCGTCCTGGAAAGAAAGGAAGGGAACCCGATCGACATGCCGCGGATTGACCAGCACCCTGTCGTCCACCGCGAGTGGAAGGATCCGTTCTCATTCACGTTCGCCGGAGCTCCGGTGACCGCCTACCCGGGCGACATGATCTCGTCGGCTCTTTTCGCCGCCGGGGTTCGCGTCTTCGGACATCACCCAAAGGACGGAGCGCCGCAGGGCATCTACTGTGCCAATGGGCAGTGCGCGCAGTGCCTGGTGATCGCCGACGGCCGGCCCGTCAAGGCATGCATGACAGAGGCGCGCCCGGGGATGGCAGTCGCGCCGGTGGACGGCCTTCCGGTCCTGCCGGAGAGGGAAGTGGCAGGGCGTCTGCACGACGTGGAGACGCGTGACGTCGAGGTCCTTGTCATCGGCGGCGGCCCTGCCGGGCTCTCTGCGGCGATCGAACTCGGCACTCGTGGGACGAACGTGCTGGTCGTCGACGACAAGGATCGGCTCGGGGGCAAACTGGTTCTTCAGACGCATCGGTTCTTCGGCTCGGCGCAGGCTGTGTTCGCCGGGACACGCGGAATCGACATCGGCGCGCTCCTCGAGAAGGATGTCCGCGCGCTGGACTGCGTCGAGGTGTGGTTGGGATCGACGGCCCTGGCCGTGTTCGGCGACGGAGTCGTCGGCGTCCTGCGTCGTGACCGGTACGTGTTGGTCCGACCGAGCATCCTGCTCGTGGCGACCGGAGCGCGCGAGAAGGCGCTCGCGTTTCCCGGGAACACGTTGCCTGGCGTCTATGGGGCGGGGGCGTTTCAGACGCTCGTCAACCGGGACCTCGTCAAGGCAGCCGATCGGCTGTTCATCGTCGGCGGCGGGAACGTCGGACTGATCGCCGGGTACCACGCGCTGCAGGCCGGCATCGACGTGGTTGGGCTCGTAGAGGCCTTGCCCGAGTGCGGCGGGTACAAGGTCCACAAGGACAAGCTTGCGCGCATGGGGGTCCCGATCCACACATCGCACACGATTCTCTCCGCGAACGGGGACGGTCGTGTGGAGTCTGTGACGATCAGTGGTGTCGACGGATCGTTCCGCCGCGTCCCCGGCACGGAACGCTCGTACGCCTGCGACACCGTCCTGATTGCCGTCGGGCTCGATCCTGTTGACGAGTTCCTCCGCTCGGCGCGCGAGGCCGGATTGGCCACGTACGCGGCAGGGGACGCTGAGGAGATCGCAGAAGCCTCCGCCGCCATCTTCTCGGGCAAGATCCGCGGCCTCGAAATCGCCCGTGCGTTGGGGCGTTCGACCGACGAGGTGCCCGACGCGTGGCGGACGATGGGCGAGATTCTGAAGTCGAAGCCCGGTACGTCGACCGACGAGGTCGTCCCCCCAGTCGAGGAGGGTGTGGTTCCGGTCTTCCACTGCGCGCAGGAGATTCCGTGCAATCCGTGCACGTCTGTCTGCCCGCGGAGGTTGATTCGAATCGATGAGTCCGACATCCGGCGCCTGCCCGAGTACCTGGGCGGCGCGTCGGGCAAGATGTGCATCGGCTGCGACAGTTGCGTCGCGGTGTGCCCGGGCCTGGCGGTGACGCTCGTCGACTATCGCGAGGACCCCCAGACACCGACAGTGACCCTGCCGTCGGAGTTCGGTCCGTCTCACTTCGCGCCCGGGGATCGCGTGACGGTCCAGGATACGCTTGGCGAGCCGCTTGCCGAGGCCATTGTGGAGGAGGTGCAGAAGCGAGACCGAACCTTCCTCGTTCGCGTCCGGTTGCCTCGGGCCGTGGCCAAGCGCGCCGCGGGCCTGCGCATTCAAGAGGCGTGGGTCGCGGCGGCGTTGCCGGAAACGGTCGAACCGCTCGAAGAGGGGACGATCGTCTGCCGGTGCGAGCGCGTCACGGCAGGCGAGATTCGCGCCTGCATCCGTGCCGGGCTGCGCGATATCAACGAAATCAAGACGGTGACGCGAGCGGGAATGGGTGCTTGCGGCGGGAAGACCTGCGCGGCGCTCATCGCACGCCTGTTCCGTGAGGAAGGCGTCCCGGCGTCGGCGATCACCGAGAATGTCCGACGTCCCCTGTTTGTAGAAGTCCCGTTCGGGACACTCGCCGGCATGGAGGAAGAGCAGGCATGACGCGCAAGATGGCGGACGTGATCGTCATCGGCGCGGGAAGCGTCGGGGTGCCCGCGGCATGGGCGATGGCGCGCAGCGGCCTATCGGTCCTCGTTCTCGATCGGTTTGCGAGTGCGGGTCAGGGATCCAACAAGACCGCCATTGGCGGGATCCGCGCGACCCACTCCGATCCGGCCAAGATCAGCATCTGTCTGCGCTCGCTCGAAATCGCTCGCACGTGGCGGGAGACCTACGGGGACGACGTCGAGTGGACGACGGGCGGGTACTCGTTTGTCGCGACAACGCCTCGAGAGGAGAAGATTCTGAGGGATCTCCTTGTCACGCAGAAAGCGCACGGCCTCGACATCGATTGGCATGACGCGCAATCCCTGCGCCAGATCATCCCGAGCTTGCGCCGGACCGATCTCCTTGGCGGCACCTTCTCTCCGGGAGATGGGCACTGCTCGCCACTCCTTCTCGGGCATGCAATCTACGAGCAGGCCAGACTGGCAGGCGCGCGGTTCCAGTTCGGCGAGACCGTCACAGGCGTTTCGGTCGTTGCTGGACGAGTCCACGGAGTCATCACGGACAAGGGGACTTACGAAGCTGCCGTCGTAGTCAACGCTGCGGGCCCGTGGGCTCGCGAGGTGGGCGCCCTGGTGGGCGACGAACACCCCGTTCGACCGGACTCCCACGAGGGTGGAATCACCGAGCCGGTGGCGCGTTTCCTCGAGCCGATGGTGGTCGACATCCGCCCGGCTCCTGGCTCCGCCAACTACTACTTCTTCCAGTTGGCAACGGGGCAGGTTGTCTTCTGCATCACGCCGAGTCCCAGCATCTGGGGCTTTGATCGCCGCGAGACGAGCGCGTTCCTGCCGATGGTAGCCAAGCGAATGGTCGACCTCATGCCGTGTCTTGCCGATCTGCGTGTCAGGCGGACGTGGCGCGGGCTCTACCCGATGACGCCGGACGGATCACCGATCGTCGGGTGGTCGCGCCGGGTGCAAGGGGTCCTTGCCGCGGTGGGGATGTGCGGACAGGGCTTCATGCTTGGACCTGGGCTGGGCGAGTTGATCGACCGGATGGTTCGCGAGGCCCTGACGGCCGAGGACCAGGAGGTTCTCGAATCCCTCTCACCCGATCGAGCATTCGGAGGACAGGAGACGCTCAAGTA
Organism: Candidatus Bipolaricaulota bacterium; assembly: GCA_041302485.1. Taxonomy (GTDB): domain Bacteria; phylum Bipolaricaulota; class Bipolaricaulia; order UBA7950; family UBA9294; genus CAIOGO01. The sequence continues at coordinate 30,659 of JBFYRA010000053.1, read as the reverse complement.
GGCCCTCTCGCGGCTGCGCCGCTCAAGGGCCATCGAGTCTCCGTCGCGAGCGACGAGAGCCCCAAGCGGGTCTCTTCGCCCGGTCGCTCAACCATCGCTGCGGTCCGGCTGCGCCGGCCCATGTGATCCCCGCGGCGAAGCTCGGCGGATCTGAGCAAACGCCGTTCCGGCGGCAACAAGGACGAGCCCGGCGATCTCGAGCGGGTTGTGAGTCTCGCTAAGGAAGGCCCAGGCGAGAAGTGCGACCTGGATGAGCATCGTATTGTTCAGAACGGAGGACTCTACGGCAGTGAGCGTCTGGAGGGAGCGATTCCACATCGTGAAGCTGAGGGCGGTGTTGATGATGGCAAGCCAAGCGATGAGCCCCCACGAGGCCGCGGACAGGCGTGGGACGCCCTCGACAATCAGCCCTGCGGTCAACAAGATCGCCGCCCCTACGCCCATGCTCAGAGCTGTAACGACCACCGGGCTGGCAAGACCTGCGCGGTTCACACGTCGCCCCAACAGCGAGGCCGCCGCGTTGGCCACGACAGTCACCCCTGCAAAGACATAACCGATCGGCGTTCCGGCGGATGATTCGCGCGGGGTGAAGTATGCCAGAGCGCCGGCGGCCGCTACCGCAACGCCGAGCCACTGAAGGCGGCCTGGCGCCTCGCGGCGGCCGACAAGGCTGATCAGCGCAACCCCTACCGCGGTCATCGAAAGACAGAGACTCAGTGTCGTCGCCTCAAGGTGGCCAAGAGCGAGGAACTGCCCACCCTGCGTCGCGGCATACAGCGTGACGCCGAGTGCGAGCAGTAGGCTCCCACCGCGGCGAATGGCCTGGCGGGCCTCGCGACGCCGGAGCCAGAGAAACGGCGCCAGACACAAGAACGCGATCGAGTATCGCAGCCCCGCAAACACGAGCGGCGAGATAGACGGCAGGCCCCACTTGATGAGGATCCAGGACGTCGACCAGAGGAAGGTTACGACGAGCGCGAGGCCGATGGCCTCGCCCCGCCTGACGACCTTCCGCTCCTTCGAGTCTGTCATGAGACGTCGCATCGTACGCGAACCATGAGAGGTTGTCGGCGAGACGGCTTCGCCGTACGGCGGAAGTGACGCAAGGGAGGTGGACCCTGATCGGTTCAGAGGCATCTTGGGAGTCCTTGCCGCGGGTCTTCTCGTCGTCTCAGCGTCAGGTCCTGCGCAAGGTGGCACGCTTCGGGATCCAGACCTGGGGTACTCGATCGGGATTCCTGCCGGGTGGACGTTCACGCGACCAGACCCGGCCTCCGTTCGTTTCGAAGTCGATTCCGGCGTAGCGCGCAAGATCCAGAACGTCCTGTCCGCGCCGCGAGGCGGAGCGTACGCCGATCTGGGTTCGTTTGCGGCGCCTCTCAAGTGCCAGCTCGCTGCAGGCGCCGACACGGTCTCGATCTCCAGCGCCGGGGCGTTCGACGTGTACGATGCCGACGGGACGCACCTCGACGGCTGGCAGTTCTTGACTGACTACTCGTACGGCGGCGGCGCGGTGCGGGAGTGGTACGGCATCGCCGCCCGAGCGCCGGGCGACGTCTTCTATGTTTCTCCTACACGGCACCCGCCGGCGCTTACGCGACCCACGAGCAGGCGGTGATCGAGGCACTTCGGACGTGGACGGTCGCGGGGGCGTCGGGTGAACTGCCTGCCGGGGAATCCACAGCACCGGGGACCAGTACGCCTGGCGCGGGCGAGATCGCGGTCATCCTGCAGGATCGCGGGCACATCGGGCCCTATCGCTACTCCGAGAACACATACGGCAAGCGCTGGTATGAGTTCACCGTTTCGACCTCGGGTTACATCGCGCTGTGCGTCATCGATCAGGCGGACGAGGCAATCACCGGCTGGATCTTCGCGCTCGACGGGACCGAGATTACGCGGAAGCCGGGAAACTACGCAGACGTCTACACCTCGTCGTACCCGATCGCGGCACGAACCTACACGGTGAAGGTCGGCCAGGATCACATGGCCACTGAGTCCGACTTTGAGATGTACGTCTACTTCAGCCTGACCCCGTTCACGCTCGATGACCTTGCTGCGCGCTTTGGCTTGCGGGTCCGCGTTCTGCCGTAGGCGACGCCGCGGCTACACGCCGTGCGTCGCTTCCCACTGCTCGAACAGGCGCCCCATGTCCGGCAGCGACGTCCACTTGAGGTATCCTTCCGCAACCAAGGGATCGACGACGTGAGACAGCGCCTCGTCCCAATAGGCAAGGTCGCGGAGGAATGCGTCGGAGTACGTGGTCCGTCCTGTGGCCGCGTCGTGGCCGATGTACTTCGAACCGTCTTCCGAGGCGAAGTGCCCGACATGCGTCACGATGTAGAACGTGTTCACGCGTTCCGGATCCGCGAAGCGGATGAACTGGCTCGCCATCGGAGCAATGCGGGCGCCAATCCGCTCGACATTCTGCGTCAGCGACTGCCCCCATCCCGGGATGAAGACAACGCCGCCTGATGGATCGTGGGTCAGGAATGCCTCAGGGTTGTCCCGCGCGCTGGCCGCGGTGGGCCGCCACGGATTCGTCATGAGGACGTCGAATGTCCGCTGGGTCTCGTTGCTCTTGAACGCCGACCATGTCTTGACGCCCACGCGAGCAAGCTCGTCCGGATGCGCGTACTCCCAGTTCCCGTTGTGGTCCGTCGTCTCGCTGCCCGAAGCCTCGGACAGCAGTCCCTGGAGGTTGCTCACGTAGACAGGCACCGTTGCGCTGCAGCACTTGTCCGACACGACGTCCCATCCGGGGAGTTGGCTCGAGCGGGTGCAGTCTTCGGCGCTGCGCGGTCGCCCCGTGGAATCCACGCAGTTCGGGCCGTGGGTGTGCGTTGAGTAGGCGACGCCGTAGTCGCGCGTCAGGTCGGACAGCGTCGACGGGGCGAACCGCCGGGCGCCGAGCACCCAATCCTCCTCGGGCTGAATGGTCAGGAAGCCACCGTGCGCGTCAAGGATGCGCGCGAGCTCGCGGAAGATCGCGGTCTGAGCATGGAAGTAGGCTTCCTGCTGCTGGAGCAGCGCCGGGGCCTCGATGTGGATCAGGACCGCAAAATGAACGAGCGCTGCGGGCTCCGCCGGGACGTTGACGCCTCCGACGATGCGGCCGCCCGGCACGGCGTCGGCCATCTTCCACTGGGTGGCCTCGATCTTCACGTCGTCGATGTCGAGTGTTGCGCCGGGCTCAAGTTCGAGTGCGAGGAACGCGGTGGCGAGGCCGCGCCGGCTGTCCATCGTGAACTCGAGCTTCGTCCAGTCGGCGGCTGCGCGGAATCCCTCGGGCAGCGTGTACAGGAGAGTGGGCGCGGCGCCTGTTCGCTCCACGCCGAGAACGCGGACGACCACCGACGCACCTCCGGCTGGCGATCTTGCCCAGAGAGAGAAGCGGGTGTCTTCGCCCTTCTCAACGTTCGATCGTAGCCCAAAGGCAGCGCTTGCTTCGGGCGCCGCCGCCACGGAGAGTCCCCAAGAGCCGGTGCGTGCTGCGCTCGCGACTCGTTTCAGCGTGCTCGACGATGAGAGAGCGACGGCACAGCCCGTTTCCTCCTCGAATCCGCCGTCCATCAGCCAATCCCGCCACTCCAGGAGGTCCTGGGACACGACAGCGCGCGCAGGGTTTGGGTCAAGGGTCGCGGCGCTCGCCGGCGCCTGCGAGCAGTCTCGAGGACAGAGAAGCGCCGTCTCCGGTCCCTCGCATACTGCGTCGCCGCAGCGCCCCGCCAACAGTCCGAGCCAAGCCACCGCGGCCATCAGCACGATGGCCCATCGAAGGGATCTCCACCGCTGCGTTCGTCGCATCTCGATCACCCGCGAGATCTACACGGCCACCCGGCTGCTCGTTCTCGGCGATGGCGACCTTCATATATGACACACAACCCCGAATTATACTTCGGCCACAATCCACGCTTCGGAGGGAAAAGATGACTCCAATTTGCCGCAGCCTGATCCTACGTTCCGACGTCCTGCGCCGCCGCCTCGTGACGGGCCTCCTTGTCGTAGCTCTGGCAGCCCTCGTCGTCGGCATCGCGCGCACGCCGCTCGCCGCGCAGGCCGCACCCGAACGCCCTCTGGCGACGGCATTCGCCACATCGGGACACGCCCCATTCCCTCTCGTCGTCGCCGACGCCTTCGGCGAAGTCCGGATCCCGATCGCTGAGCTGGCCGATCGCGTCGCGCACTACTACACGTTCATGGTTGGCGCTCTGCCGGTGGAATTCTTCGCGATCTGGACGCCCGACAATGAGATTCGGACCGCGCTCAACGCCTGCGACATCTGCTATCGCGCCAAGCTCGGGTACCGTCAGGACGGGGCGTTCATGGTCTGCAGCAACTGCGGCAATCGCTTCCCGATGGAGAGGATCGCGCTCGCGACCGGCGGCTGCAATCCAGTCCCCCTCGCCGCGCGGATCGACGGCCAGGATCACGTCGTGACGGGGCTGGCCCTCGAGGTCGGACTCGCCTACTTCCCGTCACGGTAGATCCGACTGCGGCATGCAGCTCGTGCCGCGCCCGCCTCGGCACGAGCTCGACGCGGGCGGGATACAATCCGCCCCGGAGGTGCATATGGCCAAGGCAGGATGGTGCCGGCTCGGAGCGATCACGCTGTGGCTGGCGGCGTTGCTGGCGGTCTCTTCGAGCTCTCCGGCATGCACGAACGTCCTCGTCACTCCGGGGGCCACTGCGGCGGGGAGCTCGTTCGTCACCTACAGCTGTGACGGCGGCGTGTTCGCCGCTCTTAACGTCGTGGCCGGAGAGATCCATGCAGGCGACTCGGCAATCGATGTTTTCGGCGACCCGCTGTATGCGGCGGGAGTCCCCGGCGCGCCTCCGGCGCGGCTTGGCCGATTGCCGCAAGTAGAGATCACCTACCGCTATGTCGACGTCCGCGGTGGTGCCGACTTGTACCACATCGGGGGTGTCAACGAGCACGGCGTTGCGATCGCCGAGACAACGCTGGTCGGAACGCGGCCTGAGCTCCGCAGCGACCGCGGTCTCCTGGCTCCGTTCTCTGCCTGCGCGGCGCGCAGCCTGATGTCTCTCGCCCTCGCGCGGGCGACCACGGCGCGAGAAGCGGTCCGCGTCATCGGCCAACTGGCCGAGCGTTATGGGTATTCGAGCCCGTTCCCGATCGACGGCGAGCAGTTCGCAATCAGCGACGGCACGGAGGTCTGGTCAATGGAGATCTTCGGGCCGGGGCGCCAGTGGACTCCGGACTGCGGCCGCCCGGGCGCCGTGTGGTGCGCACAGCGCGTCCCCGACGGACACGTCGCCGTGTCGGCCAATCGCAGCCGGATCGCGGAGATCAACCTCGAGAACCGCGACGCGTTCCTCGCGTCGACCAACGTCTACAGCGTTGCGATCGAGATGGGGTGGTGGAATCCCTCGTCCGGGCGTCCGTTCGTCTGGCGAGACGCCTACGCTCCGAGCGATCGTTGGGGATCCGCTGTTCGCGAGTGGCGTGTCCTCAGCCTGGTCGCGCCGTCTCACGGCCTCGATCCGGGCGGCGAGCTACCGTTCTCGGTGCGCGCCGAGCGCTCGCTCTCGACCGCCGACGTGATGGCCATTCAGCGGGATCTTCTCGAAGGAACGCCCTACGACGCCGTTGCAGAACCTGCTTTCGTCACCGCCACGGGGACAAGCCCCCTGGCCACACCGCAGGGGGCGCCTGCGCTGTACGAGCTCCTCAGTATCGCGCCGGATCGGACGATCTCCAATCGCTACGCCTCGTTCTCGTGCGTCTACGAGACGAGCCTCGCAAGGCCGGCGGCGATGCGGGGTTGCGCCTGGTTCGGCTTCGGCCCCGCCGCGACCTCGTGCTATGTTCCGATCTACAGCGGGACTTCGGCGATCGCCGAGCGATGGTCGCAAGCCGACCTTGCCGGCGACTTCTCGCTTCCGTTCTGGACGATGACCCTGCCTGGTCAGCTTGTCACGACGAGGTGGCAGACCGGCTTCCCCGATCTTGCGGCCGTTCGCTCCGCGGCGGAGTCCGCCTTCCTTGCCGAAGAGTCAGTGTTGGCTTCTCGCCTCGCGAGCGAGCCGGATGGTGGCGCTGCATGGCTCGCCGCACTGACGGCCGCTCGCATGGATGCCGTCGAGCGTGCGTTCGTGGCGCTCGGGGACTACCTCCGGCTCTCCTGCCTGACGGAGATTGCAGATCGCGTCCATCTTGCGCTTCCGACGGTCTCGGTACCCACGCTCAACGATGTGCCGTAGCTGTCTTGAAAGGAGAGCTCACGTGAAGAGGAGCTTCTGGCGGAACTGCATTGCCCTCTTGGGTGTCTCTCTTCTGGCCTTGGCGGGCGGTTCTGCCCCCGTGGGGGCTGTCGATGTTGATGCCGCCCTCGCGGGATGGGCCGCGCAGCCGTTCGGGAAGTTCGTTGAGGGTACCTACACAATCCTCATGCAGCGCGACCCGGACTCCCTCTGGGACGCGACGGGGGCGCTGGCCGCCTCGTACGGCGTCGAGAGATTCGCAGAGACGACCGACATCTCGCTCGACGCGCTCGCCGAGACGAGGCGCATCGAGACGGAGATCCTGAGGCTCCTGCGCAGCGTCGACCGCGCTTCCCTATCCATCGGCGAGCAGGTGACCTACGACGCATACGAGAGCCTGCTTGTGGAGCGCATTGACGTCGGGACGTACCCGTTGGGGGACGTCTGCATCGGACCCGCGGCCTACGGAGTCCACAACCGCCAGCTCGAGTTGCTCAACGTTCTCCCGATCCGCGATGCCGACGACGCACGCGACTACGTGGCGCGTCTGCGGTCGGTCGCGACCTGGATGCAGCAGCTTCTCGACGTCTTGCATGCAAGAGAGTCGGCGGGCATTGTCCCGACGCTCGACGTGCTCCAGCGAGCCGTGGAGGACCTGACTGTTGGAATCCTGCAAGGAGATGTCCGAGAACCGGACCCGCTCCTGACCGATGCGTACATCGCGTTCGACGAGCGCTTGCGCGCGATCCCCGGGCTTGGCGCGGATCAACGGCTCGGACTTCTGGACGAAGCCGCGAGTGCTATCCGGGACAGCGTGCTGCCGGCGTATCGAGCGCTGCGCAACGCCCTGGTCCAGCTTCACGCCACGGCCACGTCGGACGTCGGCGTGGGGCGCTTTCCCGACGGCGATGCCTACTACAAAACCCTACTCCTCCACTACGCTGGAACGGGTGACAGCCCGGCGCACCTCCACGCTCTTGGACTGGCACTGATCGCGCAGATCGAGGGCGAGCTTCGCGCGTTTGCTGCCTCACGCTTCGGGTGGCCGGTCGATCTTCCGATGGCGCAGCTCAGCGCGCGGATCGACGCCGCCAAGGCGTCTCGGCCCGAAGGCGGCATGTTGCAGGCGGAGTACGAGAAGCTCCTCGCGAGCGCCGAGGAGGCTCTCCCGACCTTCTTCGGTCGACTCCCCACGTCGGACCTCGAGTGGCGCGTCGACCCGCTCGGTCCACCCGCCTGGTATGAATCGCCGCCTCTGGATCGCTCGGAGCCTGGAACCTTCGTCGTGAGCCTTGAGAACCCGACCCTGGGGACGATGTACGACGAGGCTGTCCTCGTGCATCACGAGACCTTTCCTGGTCACCATCTGCAGTTCGGGGTGGCGGCCGACCTCGTGGCCCCCTCGTTCCAGCGACTCCCAGCAGTCCCCGTCTGTGGACGCCACCCGTTCTTCCAGGCGTTCACCGAGGGCTGGGCCTTGTACGCGCAAGATCTTGCCGAGGAGATGGGCCTCTACGATGACAATCCCGTCGGCAACCTCTGGAGGCTTCGCCTTGCGCTGACGCAGGTCGTCCGCATGGTCGCCGACACCGGGATGAACGCGCTCGGCTGGACGTGGGCCGACGCCGCGACGTACCTGGAAGGCATTCTTGGGGCTCGCCAGGGGCCGAGTGTGCTGCTGCGCTACGAGGCAGCTCCTGGCCAAGCCTGCGGATACGCGGCCGGCTACGCCATGATCCTCGAGCTTCGCGCGCGCGCCGAAGAACGTCTCGGCGCCGCATTCGATCTGCGCGCATTCCACGACGCGCTGCTCGGCAACGGCGCCCTGCCCTTGCCCGTGCTCGAGCACGCGATCGACGACTGGATTGAGCGTCAGCTCGCGGGCGGCTAGGGATCGCGGCGCTTGCTGTCGACGGTCCGACCGAACAGCCGCGCGATGCTCCCGCGGCCGTTTCCCGAACGAGCGGGCCCCGAGTACACTGGCGGCGATGTGAAAGGAGGCTCCTGTGCTGAGAACCGCGCTCACACGTGTTGTTGCAGCCAGTCTCGCCGCCCTCATCCCGTTCGCCGTCGCCGCGGCGAGGGTCTCCAATCCCTACGGAGAGGCGACGACCGCCACAGAGGCGGACGGCGTGGAACTGTCCGTGGCCATCTCCGCGGCGTACCAACTCCCCAACGCCGATCCATTCGACGTCGATGTGATCTGCGTCGATGCATCCGGCATGTACAAGTGGCTCCTGACCTTGGACTCCGCCGGCCGCGCCGCCCTCAACCTGATGGGCCGATGGCGGAGCGCGTCCCACTACGACATCGATGCGGACGTGTCTCCCGGCGTGTCGTTCGCGCTCTTCCTGCCTCCGCCCTTGATCCATCCGGACGATCGTCTGCTCATCTCGATCGCTGATGACTCGATATCCGTGTTCGGCCCGCTGTTCAGCGTCTCCGTTGATGCCTACCGCGGCCAGCCCTTGCGAATGGATATCCTGCGCGTCACGCTGGCGCGCGACGCTGAAGGGCACATTGGAATCACCGCTCAGAACCTGACGCACGTTCCGCTCTTCGTTTCCCTCGGGGCGCTGATCCTTGGTCTTGCGCCGACGCCGGATTGGATTCCCGATACGACGCCGGACATCCGCTGGCTCCCGGATCCGGTGCTGTCATCCGAACTCCTCGTCATCGGCGCCGACGAGACGGTCGTCGCCGTCCTTCCATCGCCGACAATCCCTACGGCATCCGCAACGGCATATCGGGGCGCGATGTCATCGATCTACTCCGGCATGGACGACGCGTTCCCCGGCGACTATCTGGCGATCGGTTTCCCCGTCGCCTGGGGCGTCTCGTGGAGTTACCTGCCCGTCGCTGTCCCGTAAGCCGTCGCGCCGAGAGCGATCGCGCCGCGGTTAGGCTCCCGACGGTGCGAACAGCGTGAGGAGAGCGACGGCGTAGTCGCCGACCGCGATCTGCAGGTTGAGGTCTTTGGCTGGAAGCGGCGGCGGATTCGCGTCGGTGTAGACCCGGTTCGGCGGGAGATCGTTCAGCCGCGACCACGGCGAGCGTCCGTGCCCGCCGAATTCCGCAGACGTTGCGTTGGCCACGAGCAAGAGCGCATGGTCGATGTCCGGTTGGACGTGGTCAATGCGTGACTGGAGTCTCTGGTAGGGCACATCGATCGACAGCATGAACGTCGATGCCTCGCGTTCGCTCCAGAACGCCTCATCCGTGCACGGGTGCCCTTGGAGATGGCCGAGCTTGTCAGCGTCGCAGCCGCCTGTGTCGTTTCGATTCGCCGGTCCTTCCCAGTCGATGAAGAAGAGGACGGTGAGGTCAGGATGCCGGGCCAGGGAGCCCGTCGCCATCGTCACGCCGTAGGAATACGAAACGAGTCCAACGCGCGCGGCGTCGACCTCGGGGAGCGCCACGGCGAAGCGGATAACGGCGGCGAGCCCGTCCTGATGGACGGTCCCGTTGTCGTCCTCCATGCCTTCGCTCTCGCCGCGCCCGTCGGGGTCGAAGACGACGACCACGAAGCCGCGGTCAGCCAGTTGCTGCGCCTCGGAGCCGCCGGGCGTCGGTCTCAGGAAGCCGCTCGAGTCGCCGCGGCCGCCGGGCACGAGAACAAGAGCCGGAAAGCGTCCGCCCGTGTACGCGACGGGACGGATGACCTGAACGAGCAGGTCGACCCCGCTTGCGGGGTTCTGCACCCCATAGCGGTCCGCCCCAGCGACCACGAGCCCCGTGATGAGGCCGGCCGCGAGACAGGCTGTGACGACACGCATGACCATGGCCATCCCCGATCGATTGCGGCGTTCCAGGAACCTACGCGCCAAGCAGCCACTTCGTTTCACTCCGCCGCGCACTGCATGAGCGGCGGCGTGGTTCCCACGGCGACCTTGCGCCCGGCGTCTCTCCAGCGGTGTCGAATCCCTGAGGGAGCCCGGCTCTCGATCCCGTTCGGGGTGCGCCCGGCGATGGTCCAGAGATGAAGAGTGCGGCCGCCTTCCCGGATGCGCCGCCTACGCTCCGTCGTCCTTGAGCGGCGCATCCACCAAGTCGATCACGATCGTGCGGATCTGCGCGTCGAACCACGCTAGGAACGTCGGTAGATCGCGCGTGGGCGGCCACGTCTTCTCGTCCGTCCGCCAGCCGATGAGTTCCTCCGCGAAGATCAGGTCGAAGCACTGCGGGAGGACTGTCTCCAGGTCGTCATCGTCCTCGAAATCGGGGAGCAGGTAGGCGATGCCGTCTTCGTTTAGCTCCTCGAGCGTCATGCCCGCGGCCTCGGGAAGGGTCTGAATCCAGTCGAAGAAGGGCTGCCTGGCTTTCACGGTGATCACGCTACGGTTCAGCATGGTTGTCTCCTCTCACGACCCGTACGGCATTCCGTCTGCGCGGAACGCCTGCCGGACCGATCGTACTCGACCGCCGTCGGCGTCGCCGCGCTGCGGTTCAGAGCCCGGGAGGAGTCGGCGGCCGGCCGGAACTACGAGGAAAATCCACCGTGCTCTTGAAAGAAGTCCCAGACCTCGGTTGTGGCGTCGATGTCGCGGTTCTTGTTCGCGGCTGGAGACGGTCCAGGCCCTGGTGCGACGTGGCCGCCACCCTCTACGCGATACAGGATGACATCGTTTCCGGCGGAGGCGTCCGTAAACCGGAAGACACGGACGGTGGAGGCGTCCGACGGCACGATGTTGGGAAGGTCCGTGATCACGGGCGTCGTCGCCCCGTTCGACAGAAACCAGAACGCCACCGTCGCCGCCGTCGATCGCACGCTGCCACGTTCGCATCCTGGACCAGCCACACAGCCGCCGTTGTAGGGGATCGCCGGATCGAGCGTCCCATTCATGATGAGAATGGGCAGCGGGTCGGCGGCGAACACGCACTCCGCCGGATCGGGGAGGTTGGCGATGACGGCGGCGGCAGTAGTGAACCGATCGCCGGCTTGCATTGCCTGCCGATACGTCATCGTCCCTCCGTTTGAGACTCCTGCAACGTAGATCCTTTGGGGACTCGTCCCGACGCGTCCTTCGAGCAGATCGAGAACGTGGCGAACGAAGCCGACGTCGTCCTCCGCGGATGCGGAGTCGGCGTTGTCGATGTCCACTCGGCAGTCGTTCCAGTGATGCCCCGATGGATTGCCCGGATCGACGCGCCCTTCGGGCAGCACGAGGAGAAACTCACCCGCGTCGGCGAGCGCCTTCCAGGACGGGGCGAACTCGGTCTCCCAGAATGCACCCACGCTGGAGAACCCGCCATGGAGCAGGACAACGGCCGCCGGCGGCTCTGCAAGACTCCGCGGCGCATGGGTTGCGTATAGGCAGTCGACTCCATTCCCGACCACGGCGCTCGAGCGGAGGACCGGCACGTCGAGCCCAGGTGTGCCGTCGAATGCGCAGGACACCAGCAGCGGTGCCGCAGTCATCCACAGGACCATCGAGGCGAGCACAGGCACTCTCGCGCGATGTCCCCATAGAACCTCGTCGCGCGGAGTGTAGAGCCCCTGCGCCGCTCGGGGGAATCGCGCGAGAGCGTCACGCACCGTCCGTCGCTCGGCGTCCAAACAACCAGAAGACGACAGACAGGACAACGCATAGGGCCGCGCACGTCCAAACCCACCACGGGAATCCAAGGAGCCACGTTCGCCCATCGCCCCACGCCCAGACATCGTTCCCGGCAGTGAAGAGAGCGGCAAACACTGCTGCCCACGCCCACTTTGCGCGCCTCGACATCCTCGGCGCAAGGCGCACGGGGGCTGCTTCGCCACGCCCGAAGATGAGGCATCCCAAGACAAGAACGAGCGACGTTCCGGCCACGACCGGCACGACGGGCAACGTTCCCACATTCGGAAGCCACTTCATGTGGAAGGCGAGCACCATGCCTTCGCCCGCAACGATCGACGCGACGGCGGCGCCTCCTCTGAAGCGTCGCCAGTACAGCGATGCGACGACGGTCGGGAACAGCACGGCAAGCCCTGTGAACGTCTCGGTCGTGATCTCGACGAACGTGCCCGGCGGTCGATAGGCGATGGCGAGGCCGACAAGGGCAAGCAGGAGCACGAACACGCGGCCGACCCAAGCGGAGGGCGTGTCGGTCGTCGGTCTCCCGTACCGCGCCCGCAGCGGCGCCCAGATGTCGCGCGTCACCATCGACGACAAGGTGAGGAGCTGCGAGTCGAGGGTCGTGATGAGAGCGGCGAGGCCGGCGCAGACGACGAGCGTCTCGATCCACTCTGGGGCGACCTGATGGAGGACGAGGGGGAGAATGCGGTCCGCGGCGACTCCCGTCGGCAGCGCAGGGAATGCGAGGCGACCGATCACGCCGATCGCGACCGGCAGGAGAAACAAGAACCCGGTCACGAGCGGATAGAGCGATGCGGTGACCGCGAGCGCGCGAGGGTTCCGCGCGGCATAGAAGCGTTGGAAGAGCTGCGGGAACATCGGGTCGCAGAGAAACCACAGCGCCATGTAACCGAACCAGACACCGGGCGTGAGACTGCCGCCGAGCCCGGGTCTCGCGAACATCTCCGGCCACTGTGCTGCCACGGCGCGGTTTGCCGCCCCAAGGCCGCCGTAGGCGTTCGCGACCGTGACCAGCGCCAACGTCATCAGGCCGATCATCATGAATCCCTGGAAGATGTCGGTCCAGACTTCCCCGCGGAGTCCTCCGAGGAGAACGTACGCAACGACAACGGCTGTTGCGATCGCAGCTCCCGCGTAGTACGGGATTCCGAGCAGCGACTCCAGCGCGTACCCCGCCGCCATCGGCTGGATGGCGAGGTACGGCAGCGTGAACGTCGTCATCACGACGAGAAACGTGAGCCGTAGCGTGCGGCTTCCCGAACGCTGGAAGACGAGTTCGGGCGGCGTGACGAGTCCGTGCTCCTTGCCGAGCCGCCAGATGGGAGGGCCGAGCAGTAGGAAGGCGAGCGCCATGAATCCCGTTCCGAACGCCATGATCGGGTAGAAACCGTACCCCATGCTCCAGCCGGCGCCGGAGAAGCCGAACACCGTGAAGGCGCTGAAGTTCGTCGCGGCCATCGTCAAAAACAGGATCCAGCCTGGGAGGGAGCGAGAAGCAAGAAAGTAGTCGTCTGGATGTCGGCGTGCGCGCGAGCGCGCGGCGAATCCGATGACGACGAGCGTTCCGAGATAGAGGCAGATGATCAACAGCCGAGTGGTCAACAAGCACCTCCTGCGTCACGGGGTGATCCGCGCGAGGTGGGATGGCGACGGGTTCGCCTGACATGCCTCGCGCCGAGTATATAGCCCGCGCAGACGACCCGCTCACGGTACGATTGGCTCATGGCTCGATCCGACGAACTCCGCGCGCTGCACGAGGAGATGCGGACATGCCGCCTGTGCGTCGTCGCAGGATGTCCCATCGTGCCGAAGGCCGTCTTCTCAGGCGCGGTCGGCGCCCGCGTCATGGTCGTCGGCCAAGCCCCTGGCGCCACGGAGTCGGCCTCCGGGGTCCCGTTCTGCGGCCCTTCCGGCCGCCGCCTCTTCCGGTGGCTGGCCGATGTCGGCTGGGGGGAAGACGTGTTCCGTCGTGCGCACTACATCACGGCCGTCACAAAGTGTTTCCCGGGCAAGGCAGCTGCCGGGCGAGGGGATCGCGCTCCTTCCCGCACGGAGCAAGCGCTCTGCGCGCCGTTTCTGGTGCGCGAGCTCGCGATCGTTGCGCCGAAGGTGGTGATCGCCGTCGGCCGAACTGCGATCGAGCGGCTTGTTGGCACTGGCCCTCTCGACCACTTCGTCGGCCGGCGGTTCCGTGACGACGCGCGCGTTGTCGTGCCGCTTCCACATCCGTCCGGAGCCAATCTCTGGCTCAACCGGCCCGCGCACCGTGACCTGCTCGCGCAGGCTCTCGACGAGTTGCGCGGCATGCGGTCGATCGTCGGAAGCTAGAAAGGTTGCTCGGACTCTCGAGATCCGCTATCACTACGCCCATTCGGGCGGTGGAGGGGAGGTCGCGATGTCGTGGAGAGGCAGCAGGAGGCGAGAGCGGAAAGCTGCTGCGATTCTGCGACTCGTCGAGCGTCTGGGGTGGCGTCCCTCCCGGGTCGCGCGGGAGGTCCTCGAGTGGGCGGAGGTACTCCTTGTCGCCGGAGCGCTCGCGGCCGCGATCATGATGTTCGTCACGGTCCGGATGCACGTCCCCACGGGCTCGATGATCCCGACGATCGATCCGAAGGACTCGTTCTTCGTCGATCGGATCACCTACTGCTTCCGGGATCCCAAGCCCGGCGACGTCATCGTCTTCCGCCACACCGATCGAGTCTTCGTGAGGAGTGTCAAGGAAGAGTCCCGGGCAGCGCTGGCGGCCGTGCCCGTCGGCGCGCAGATCAGCAGCGTGAGCCAAGAGCGCGTGCACACGACGGGCTTCATCGACGCCCGCCTCGCGACGTGGTCTGACGGGACGGCGCTGATCCTCACGACGACCGACGGCAGGCGATTCGATCTCGGGAAGAAGACCGCCACGATCAGGAGTCTCGCCGATCTCGGGATCGTCACGCGCGAGGAGCGCATGCGCTACGTCAAGCGCCTGATCGCAGTCGGGGGACAGACCGTTCAGATTCGGGATGGCGCAATCAGCGTCGACGGGAAGAGGCTTGGCACGCCGGAGTTCGCCCGCTTCTACTACGCCTCGGATCCGCAATACCGCTTCGGCGTCGAGCCGACGCTTGTGCCGATCGGAACGTACTTCGTTCTCGGCGACAACTCTCGCGAGTCCTACGACTCTCGCTACTGGGGATTCGTCGCTGAGAAGGACATCATCGGCGTGCCCTACCTCCGCGTCTGGCCTCTGTCGCGGTTCGGCCCGATGTAGCCGGCGGGAAGTCGCCCCTGAGACCCCACGCAACGAGTTCGCGGAACCGCTCCTCGCGTCCTGATCGCACACACATCTCGTTCACAGCCGCCGAGTACCCTCGCGCCACGCGCGCGGGACGTGGGTCTCATGAGTGTGCCGTGCGGCACTGTACGATCGCGTCCACGTTACAGATGAAGGGTTGGCTACGTCATGGAACACGTGCTGTCGATTCCCGGTCTTCGCGGCATCACCGCAGACCTTGGCCGTTGGATCTGGCGCGTCGCCTCGCGCCCATGGGCGCTGGCCCGGGCGCACGGGCTGAACCCGTGGGTCTTCGTCGCGATGGCATGCCTTGGCCACACGATCGAAGCGCTGGTTTTTCTCCCCTGGTTCCACAGCGACGCGTGGCAACTGGTCTTTCTGATCGCGCTTCGGCTCGTCGCTCTTGTCGTCCCGTTGTACATCTTGCTCAAAGGGCGCGGCATCGCTGCCGCGGTCAACGTCTCCGTTGCCGTCATGTTCGTCGTGAACACGACGTGGCACGTCTGCTACTTCGTCTATGCCTGAGGTGACTATGGAAGGCCAGTTCGTCTGGAAGGACGAGACGGATCTCCTGTGGGGCGCTCTATCGAGCGGCGGCGCATTCCTCACCGTCATCGATCCGCGCGGCAGACCGAATCCGATGACGATCGGTTGGGGATTGATCGGCATCGCCTGGAGCCGGCCGAGCTTCTCCGTCCTCGTGCGGCAGAACCGGTATACGTACAACTGTCTGCTCGCGGCGAAGGACTTCACTGTGAGCGTGCCCGCCCCAGGCGAATTGAAGGATGAGCTGTTCTTGTGCGGCACCAAGTCCGGACGCGACCTTGACAAGTTCGCCGCTGCCGGCCTGACGCCCCGGCCATCCAGGCTCGCCGGCGCGCCTGTCGTCGGCGAATGCCTTACGCACTACGAGTGCCGCGTCATGGCGCGCACACTCGTCGCTCTGCCGGACGTGATCGACCCCCAGATCGTGGAGAAGTTCACGTATCGCGAGGGAAACACCCACGCGATCTTCCTTGGGGAGATCTTGGCAACCTACAGGACGCCGACCTCGTCGGTCTCCTAAGGAGATGCGATGCGCCGAATCCGTCCGGCGACACTCGTGTCAACCGGCGAGATTCGCCGAACGTGCTCGGCCGCGGCATCCGCGACAAGCCAGCCCGTGTCATACAGACTGCCTGCGGCAAGCGACGCGTACCCGTCTCCGCCCGAGGCGAGGAAGTCATTCGTCGCCACGACGACGACCTCCGCTGCGCCAAGCGGGCGATAGCTGTCTGTCTGCGAGTCCCGGAGCTCGACCTCACGCACGCGGGATCCCGCGGGAGCGGACGGATCGAACGAGAACCGCACTCCGGCCACTTGCGGGAATCGGCCGCCGCCGGTTTCAACCTGGCTGACGCCGTTCTCAAGCGCGAGCGTGAGATCGCGTCCCGTGGTGGTGACGACCGTGATCTCGTTCCCGAACGGCAGCACTTCGAGGATCTGCCCCATCGTGACGTCGCCCTTGGGGATCGAGGCGCGAATGCCTCCCCCGTTCATCACAGCGACCTGCGCACCGAGCCCCTGCGCCTTCGCGAGCATCGCGTCGGCAACGAGCGACCCGAGGTTCGTCTCCTCGCCACGGACGCGGGCTCGATCCCCGTCGAGGTCAACCGCGGTCGCTCCCAGAGCTTCGCCCAACAACTGCTCGGCGCGTGCAACGTACGGCGCGAGCCGTGAGACCATCTCGGGATCTTCTGCAACATCCGCGGAAACCGGGATCGGAGCCCCGGAGGCAGCGACAATCGTCCCCGCGCTGTCGAACACGACGTCGAGTCGACCGAGGGTCTGGCCCCACTCTCCGGCGCTCACGACCATCACGGGATCTCCAGTCGAGGACGCCACCCGGGAGGGATAGGGAAGGTCCTCATCTCCCGGCTGGAGCTGCGTGTGGCTGTGGCCGCCGACGATGATGTCGATTCCGCTCACAGAAGATGCCAGCGCGAGGTCTTCGCGGTATCCCAGATGCGTGAGCGCAATGATCTTATTCACGCCCTGTCGCTCGAGCATGGCGACGACCGAGCGGGCGCGTCGCGCGACGGCCTCGAACACGATGTCTCTACCCGGACTCGACGCGGTAGCCGTAGTCTCTGTGGTGAGTCCGAACACGCCGACCACCTCGCCCTCGAACAAGAAGACGTCGAACGGTCGAACATCGCCATCGAGGGCTGGATCAGCCGTCGCATCGATGTTCGCTGAGAGGACAGGGAAGTCCGCCCTTGCGATGAACTGCGCCAGCGCGGCGGGACCGAGGTCGAACTCGTGATTGCCGATCGCCATGGCGTCGTAGCCCAGGGCATTCATGACCGCCGCGACCACGTCCGGACCGCCGACGGTGAACAGGAGACTTCCCTGGAATTGGTCGCCCGCGTCGAGCAGGAGCGTGTGGCGGCGTTCGTCGCGCGCGGCATCGACGAGCGTTGCGAGCCGCGCCGCGCCTCCCGGCCCGGGTTGCGTGGCACTCGGCGCCAGGTAATGACTGTGGACGTCGTTCGTGTGCAGGATCGTCAGCTCCAGCCGACGCTCTTCCGTCCCCCACCGGCCGCCGATCCACAACAAGAGGGCAGCGACGGCTCCAACCAGAATCCATTTCCAGCTCATTTCTGCTCCTCTCCGGCTGCGTCACCGTGCGCGGATCGCACCGACTCGCCGCCAGTCTAGTCGCCGGGCGTGACCCGTCACGCGTCTCGGAACGTCGAGGCAGCCTCGCCGAGCAGCGCGGCGCTAGAGAATCCAGGCGAGGTGCCTGCGGCGGATCTCCGCTGCTATCTTTCCCAGTCGCGCGTCGTCGGACGCCAGCAGTTCGGCGACGACGAGCGCGGGGTGCGCAAGCCTCGGCTCCATGATCGGGCTCGGGCGCCCGATGTCGCCGGCGAACGCCTCGCACAGCTCGACGGTGCCCTCGGGCGACGGCACAAGCTGGAAGGCACGCTGGATGCGGCCACGCTCCTCTTCGGGCACGTACAGCCTGATCGACTGGGCTTTCTCGGCGCCCGTCAGCAAGTCGGCAGCATACTCGCCGCCTATCGTGATGTGATCGAGATCCATCTCCTCTTCCGCGGACTGGATGAGCGCGGCGAAACTGGATCTCCCGGTCGCGCGGTAGCGCCCCAGTGTGATCTTCGGCTGGAGGGTGTCGGCATAGGCGCGGACCCACATGTCAAGCAGCCGCGCGCCGTGGACAATCTCGTAGGTGCCGCGGTTGCGCCGCTCGAGGATGCCGTCCTTGACCCACTCCGATATGAGCTTCGAGATCATGCCGAGCGAGACGCTCGTGCTCTCCTCGATGTCGCGGTATGTCGCCTCCACGAGCGGGCCGCATGCGAGAAGTTCATAGAGCACCTTCGCGCCCTGCTCGCTCATCCATCGCGCCTTGGTTGCGCGTGCTGCGGCGGGCTTCTTGCCGACTGAGTAGATCAGCAGGGCGCCGGGCACCTCGAGGTACGCGTTCCCGGCAGAGTCTGCGAACCAAATGTGTCGCCGCCGCAGTTTCTCGGCGAGGGACTCCGACACATGGTTTGACGCGACAAGAACGGCTCGGCCATCGTGTTCGGCCGACCAACGCTCGATTTCCGCCTCGACGGTCGGAAGCAGCGACGGCCGCAAGGTCGGCCAGGCCGAGACGAGGAACTCAACGTCTTGGCCGTCCTGGAGCGTCAACCGGTAGGCCGCGTCGGGGCCGCCGGGGCCAGGGTGGCGCTTGAGTTTGGCCATCGGGACCCCCCGGCCGAGCAGGCTGCGGAGGAGCGCCATACTTCCATTCACAAGGTCTTCGTGTCGATCGTTGTTCACCATGGCGTGACGTTCACGTAACGTGAACAGAGTGTAGCCGTGAACAAAGCGGTTTGCAACGCCGTCCTGGACGCAAATGACGGATCAGCTCGGGGATGCTCAGGACGCCCGAGCGCTGACCGCGGAGCCGTTCCCGGGCGCGCCACCCGCGCGGACGCTCGCCGAGTCCAGAATGTACCTTGCCATCTCCATTCCGAAATATTCGGCCAGCCCGCACCACTTCATGCCGAGCTTCTCCATGACGCGCCGTGACGCGAGGTTCTGTGGGTGGGCGAGTGCGATGATCTCGGGCAAGCGGAGGTCGGAAAAACCGTAGCGGAGCGCAACGCGCGCGGCTTCGGTCGTCAGTCCCTGGCCCCACAGCGGACGGTCGATGAGGTATCCGACCTCCGTCTCGCGGGTCTCCGGGAGGTACTGCAATCCGTTCCAGCCTGCGAGGTCGCCTGTGGACTTGAGTTCGACGGCCCACCACGCATATCCCATCGTGTCCCACTGCTCGATCTGGTTTCGTACCAGTTTCTCTACACGCTCAAGAGGCGGCCCGCCCGGTCGCGGGAAGAACTTCAGCATGTCCGGCTGCGTCAGAATCCGATGCAATGCAACTGCATCGTCCTCACGGAACGGCCGCAGTCGGAGCCGTGGGGTCTCGAAGGATGGAGCGTTCATGCCACGCCCTTTCGTACGTCACGTGAGGGATTGTCCCTCAGCGATGCTCTCTGGGGCAACCGGCGGATGCCGGGCTCGTCGCCGCTTGAGAGCCATGTACTTGACACGCAGTAGTGCACTAGTATACTAGCACGCTATGAACCAGAGGAGCGCTTGGCATCTCGACATGGATGCGGGGCCGATCTTCACCCAGATCGCCGCCAATGTTCGACGCATGCTGGCCCGCGGAGACCTCGCGCCGGGGCAGAAGCTGATCAGCGCGCGGGAATTGGCGGCGGATCTGGGAGTCAACCCGAACACGGTTGCGCATGCGTTCGCGGAACTGGAGAGGATGGCGGTGATCGAAACGAAACGCGGTCTTGGAACCTTCGTGCGGGACGACGCTCCGGTCGCTTCCCTGAGGCGCGACATGCTGGAGTCGGCGGTGGCGACGTTCGTCTCCGAGGTGACTGCGCTCGGCGTCACGAAACGGGAGGTCCTCGCGGCATTGGAGGAGGTCTGGAATGCTCGCAAGTCTTGAGCGGGTGTCGAAGCGCTACGCCCGAACGGATGGGCTGCGCGACCTGACGATCGGCTTCCCGGCGGGAGAAGTGGTTGGAGTGCTCGGGCTGAACGGGTCCGGAAAGTCCACTCTGCTCAAGCTCTTGGCAGGGCTTCTGTCGCCAACATCGGGAGCCGTGAGCGCGCTTGGCGACCTGCCGCGACGGAACCGCGGAAAGCTCGTCTACCTCGGCGAGAACGACTCTCTGTGGTCCTGGATGAGGCCATCCGATGCGGAGACCTTCATGAAGGGTCTGTATGGCGACTTCGACGTCGTCCGGTACCGGAGTTTACTCGACAGCCTGGCGGTGCCACGAAGGAGCACGAAGGCGATGTCGAAGGGCGAGCGCGGCAGATTGCGGCTCGCCATGGCTCTCGCGCGCGATGCGAAGCTCTACCTGCTCGACGAACCTCTCGCGGGTATCGACCTCTTGTCGCGCGAGAGGGTCCTGCAGTCGATCGTTCGAGAGTGGCATACGGACGAGACAATCCTCCTCTCCACGCATGAGGTGGCGGAAGCTGAAGGCTTGTTCGACCGCGTCCTTTACCTGCGCGAGGGGCGTCTTGCGCTCGACGCGAGGGCGGAGGATCTGCGGAGCCAGGGACGAAGCGTCGTGCAGGCGTTCCGGGAGGTGCTCGGGTGAAGGGATTCAGGACACTCTTCTGGTTGGAGGCGCGGCGGAGCGGCGCATGGGCGCTTGCGCTGATCGGCTCACTCGCATTCTGGGCGTGGGGACTGTACCAGGCATACGACACCACTGTGGGAATCCGCGCGATTCTCCTCACGATGGCTGCGGTGATCGGCGCGATCGTCCTCGCTCTGATGATCGGCCGACTGCGCGGGGAGACGCGCGGCGGGCAGTTCCAGGTCCTCTTGCTCACGCCCCAGCGCGGGCTCACCCACATCGCCTCGCGCTTTGCGTTCGCATTGGCAACAGCATCCCTCTACTACATCGTCCTGGGCGGCCTCGCTTGGTGGGCGCTTGCGATGGCGGGAGGTTCGGTGCCCGCCTCCTCCGCGGCGCAGCTGGTGCTGGCGCTGCCTCTCTATGGCATTGCGACCCTCGTCGCGCCGCTGCTCGCGTGGACGCTGCTCCTGATGGTCTTCATCGCTGCCTATCGCGTCTCAGGAACCGGGTGGATCCCGGGCACGGTGATGATCCTCGGCACGCCACTCGCGCTTCGCTGGCTCATCTCGTGGATTGACCGCGTCTGCTATTCGTTGCCCGGCTGGCCGATCTTGGGCGGGCTGCAACAGGTTGGGGCGTTTGTGACAGGGACCTCCGACGGAGTGGGACTGCGCGGGACCGCCGATGGCGTTGTGTACGTTCCACAGGAGCCCCTGTGGATCATGCTCGCGCTCACCGTCGTACTGCTCATCGTCGCGAGCCGAATGTGGCGGGAGGTAGAGGCATGACGCAGGCATTCATGTTCGTTGTCCGAGCTCTTCTGCTTTGCCTCGTCGGGTTCTGGGCGTTCCGGCTCTGGATCGGAACGGCAAGTTGGACCGCGCGCGGCGTCGGGGTATTCTTCTCCGCCGTGCTTGTCTGGCAAATCGTCGCTGGCACGCTCTAGCGGCATGGGCGCTGGGGAGCGGAGAATGGAATGATCAGAATCGAGAACAGGGTACGGGCTCTAGCGATGGTTGTCGCTGCTGTTGCACTTCTTGGCCTGGCAGCATGTGATTCCGAGGACCTTGTTGGCGGTCGCTTCGAAGGGACGCGAACGGAGACGGCGTCGTTCGCCATGTCTGGTGTTCCGGTCGTTTCCGTGGAGAGCTCGAACGGCGCGGTGACGATCCGGGGAGTCGCTGACCAGACGGATGTCCGCGTGACAGCGACCGTCCGCTCGCGGGCGACGTCGCAGCGCGAAGCGGATGAGCGGGCTGCCGCCGTGGTCGTCCATCTCGAGCAGCAGGGCGGGCGGATCCTCATGGCATACCGAGGCAACGAGCATGCCGAAGAAGTTCGCCGCTTCACGGGAGTCACGTTCGACGTCACGACGCCTCCGATGCTGGAAGCGGGTGTGACGACGAGCAACGGCGCCGTGTCAGCGGCCGCGCTCCAGGGCCGGGTTAGGCTCGTCACATCGAACGGCGAAGCGACGCTGGCCGACATTGTGGGCCAGATCACCGCGGTCACAAGCAACGGCCGCATCGTGGCCGAGCGTTGCCAGGGCGTTCTCGGCCTCACCACGTCGAACGGCGCCGTCAGCATGGCTGGCATCAGCGCCGCATTCGACGTCGCGACATCGAACGGCGCGATTCGCTTCCACGGGAGCCCCATCGGCGACGCCAACACTCTGGCCACGAGCAACGGCAGCATCGAGGTCGCCGTGCCCGCTTCCGCGTCGATCGAGTTCGCGGCACGGACGCCTGGCGGAGCCATCTCGACCTCGCTGCCGCTCGTCGGCGACACGCAGGGCAAGGAGTGGCTGGCCACCCTGAACGCGCCGGCAACAGCAAGGATCGCGCTGGAGACGAGCAACGGGGCCGTCTCCATCGGCGCGCTCCCGTGAGTCGCACGGGCGTGATGCGTGTTACAGACGGAATAGACAGGATTCGGCAGAATACGAGAGCTGGTTAGCCTCTTTGAGAGAGGGATTGCGGCCGCGGGATTCTGGACGCGGCCGCGTCGTTTTCTCTCACCCTTCTGCGTACGCTTGTCTGCATGGCTGACCCCCAGACTCCTCGAGAGGTTGGTCGCCGCATCAGCGTGGTCGGGACGTGCGGCTCCGGGAAGACGACGATGGCCGCGGCGTTGGCGCAACGACTCGAGCTGACGCACATCGAGCTGGATGCGCTGGCGTGGGGGCCAAGCTGGACGCAGACACCCGACGACGAGTTGCGCGCCGCCCTCGTGCAGGCCATGTCCGCCGCGAGCTGGGTCATCGACGGGAACTACAGCAAGATCCGGGATCTGGTCTGGGCGAGCGCCGACACCGTCGTCTGGCTCGACTACTCCTTCCCGCGCGTCTTCACGCAGCTTCTTCAGCGCACTGCTCGCCGCACGTTTCGCCGCGAGGTTCTGTGGCACGGCAATCGCGAGCGCCTGGGTACGGTCTTCTTCTCGCGCGACTCGATCCTGCTGTGGGCGCTGAAGACGCATTGGCGGCGGCAGCGCGAATACGCTGCGCTCCTGGCGCGACCGCAGTACGAGTGTCTCTGCGTAGTTCGACTGCGGTCGCCGCGTGAGACGGCCGCATGGCTTGAGGAAATCCACTAGGGCGAGCCGGTGAACGCCGATATCGCCAACAGAACATGTTTACCTTGTCAGACTGCCAGTCCACCCATTGACTCGGACTCCGCTTTGCCGCTAGGTTGTTCCAGCAAGGAGGTGCTGCAGGATGAAGAAGCTTTTGCTGGTCGTCAGTTTGCTTGCCGTCCTCTGTGTTGGCGCCGCCGTCACGGCTGAGCCGTTCAAGGTGGCCTCGGACACCACCTGGCCGCCGTTCGAGTGGCAGGCCGGGGATGGGCAGCTCGTGGGATTCGACCTGGATGTGATGCGCCTGATTGCCATTCTCGCGGGCTACGATATCCAAATCGTGAGCTACAGCTGGGACATCATCTTCATCGATGTTGGCAACGGGAGCGTGGACATCGGAGCGTCGGGCGCCACGATCACGGCGGAGCGCGAGCAGGTCGTTGACTTCTCTGCGCCATACTGGACGTCGAATCAGGCCGTGATCGTGCTGGCGGACTCCGGCCTGAACGTCGCAAGCGCGCTCAGTGCCGGATCGAAGATCGGCGCCCAGGTCGGCACCACGGGGGCGAAGTGGGTGCAGGAGCAACTCATCGACAAGGGTGTGAACGTTCAGCTTGTCGAGTACACGCTCTATCCGCTGGCCGTGCTCGACCTCGTGAACGGGAACGTCGATGCAGTGGTTCAGGATGAGCCAGCTTCGCGCGCGAGCGTAGCTGCAGACTCCCGGCTCTCCATTGTCGGAGTCATCGAGACTGGAGAGCAGTTCGGATTCTTCGTCACGAACGGCGATCCGAACGGACTGCTTCCGAAGATCAACGACGCCCTACAGCAACTCAAAGCTTCGACGGCGTGGGCCGATCTCATCACGGCGTACATGGGCGGAGCGGAGTTGACGAAGATCGAAGCGGCCTGGATCGCTGCGGCGCCGTTGCTCGCGGCGAAGGACGTTACGGGGTTTGCCCGCGCGCTGGCCCAGGGCGCAACCGCACCGTAGAGCGAAGTCCCTGATGTAGATCCGTAGAGGGCACGGGGCATGCGGCCTCGTGCCCTCTATGGTCATCCCCCCGGGGGAGGTCCCTTGAGCGCCACCGAGATCCTCTGGCAGAACGTGCGCCCACTGTTCACCGTTCTGCCCGTTACGCTCGAGGTTCTTGGACTCCTGCTGATTGTGGGATTGGTGCTAGGCGTCGTTCTTGCATTCGCGCAGACCTACGGCCGACGCCCGCTTCGTTACTTCTGCGTCGGGTACGAGCAGCTATTCCGCGGAATCCCACCGATCCTCATTCTTCTCTTCTACTGGGGCTTGCTGCAGCCGGATACGCCACGCATTATCGTTGCCGCTCTCGCACTTGGGATGAGATCTGCCGCGTACCAGTCTCAGATCTTTCGCGGCGCGATTCAGGCAGTCCCTTCCGGACAGATGCTGGCAGCACGCGCTCTCGGGATGAGCAGACTTCAGGCCATCCGGAGCGTTATTCTCCCACAGGCCTTCCGGCTCGCGATCCCGCCGTGGACAAACGAATACTCGAGTGTCGTGAAGGACACAGCCTTCATCGGCGTGGTCGGCGGTCTGATCGATCTGACGCGACAGGCGTTCATGAAACTGGCGCCGTTGTCGATGCGCCGCCCCATCGGAACGGAGCTGATCCTTCCGTACCTCTTCATCCTCGGGCTGTTCTACTTCGCGCTCACGTACGGCGGGAACGGACTTCTCACCCTGCTTGAGCGCCGCATGCGGATCCCGGGGTTCGAAACGAAAGGCAAGGTGGAGCGCTGATGCCAGCAGGCACGGGGAACCATCTCGGCAACGTCATTCTGCGCGTAGAGGATCTTCACAAGCGGTACGGCAAGGACGAGATCCTAAGGGGCGTTTCGCTCGAGCTTCGGCGAGGAGAGACGAAGGTCATTATCGGCCCTTCCGGCACCGGGAAGAGCACGCTCTTGCGCTGTATCAACCAGCTGTCGGTTCCGGACAAGGGGCGAGTGTGGCTGGAGGATGTCGAGATCACGCACGCGCGCACGAACATCAACCACGTCCGCGCTCAGATCGGCTTTGTGTTCCAGGACTTCAATCTGTTCAGTCACCTGACGGCGCTGCGCAATGTCACTCTCGGGCTCACCAGAGTGAAGAACATGCCGAAAGCCGACGCGGAAGCCCGAGCGCGGGAAGAGCTTGCCCGCGTCGGTCTGGCAGCGAAGGCCGACGCCTATCCGGCTGAACTCTCCGGCGGACAGAAGCAACGCGTGTCGATTGCCCGCGCGCTGGCAATGGATCCGAAGCTGATTCTGTTCGACGAGCCAACGTCCGCTCTAGACCCCGAGCTCATCGGCGAGGTGCTCGAGGTCATGATGGGGCTCGCGCGAGGCGGGATGACCATGATTGTCGTCTCGCACGAGATGGGGTTCGCGCGCGCCGTAGCCGACAAGATCGTCTTTATGGAGGGCGGGGGGATCCTCGAGGAAGGGACGCCGACGGAGCTTTTCACCTGTCCCCGCTGCGAGCGCACGGGGCAATTCCTGCGCAAGATCAGCGAGCTCTACGGGGAGACTGACGGATCGTGACGATCTTCGCCTTCACTGAGACCGTGATGCCGCGCTTTCTCCAGGCCGTGCTCGTCACGCTCGAGCTGACAGCCATCGGCATCGCGGGTGGCCTTGTTCTGGGCTTGCTGCTCGCGCTGACGCGGGTCTACGCGAACCGCGTCCTGAGTGCCATCGCGAACGTCTACATCCAGTTTATGCGCGGTACGCCTCTGGTCATCCAGGTCCTCGTGATCTACTTCGGCCTCCCGCCCTACTTCAAGGCCATGGGTCTGAAGCCCCTCAGCTCGCTGGCCGCGGGTTGCCTGGCCATGGCCCTGAACAGCGCCGCGTATCAGGCAGAGTACATCCGTGGTGCGATCCAGGCGATCAGTTCCGGGCAGATGCAGGCGGCTCGTTCCATGGGAATGACGAAGACACAGGCCGTTCGGCACGTGATCCTGCCGCAAGCTCTCCGCATCGTGCTTCCGTCGTGGTCGAACGAGCTTATCTACACGTTGCTGTACTCGTCCACCGTCTACTTCATCGGGCTAGAGGAGTTGGCCTACGCAAGCACGAAAGTGGCCTCGAAGACCGGGCGCGTTCTGGATTCGTACATCATCGCCGGCGTCATGTACCTGATTCTTGTCGTGTTCCTGTCACGCATCCTTGCGTACGCCGAGCGGAGGCTGCGGATTCCCGGTCTTTCTCTTGAAGAGCGCGGGCGCTAGGCACGCCGCGGGAGGAAGAACAGCATGGTCCAATCGCAGGCATCACCGACCAGCGACATCCACCTCGTGATCGCCGCTCTCCGGCAGCGCGTCTTGTCGGGCGGAATTCAGCAACTCGTCGTGGCTACAAGTACAGGCGCGACGGGAGTCCGTCTTGCCGACGCCTTCTCCGGGAAGATCGTCTCGGTCGTCTGTGTCACCCACCACGCCGGCTTCCGGGAGAGCGACCAGCTCGACCTTCTTCCAGAGCATGAAGCCGCGCTACGGCAGGCGGGCGTGCCGATTCTCACGACCTCCCACGCGCTGTCCGGCGTCGGCCGTTCGATCTCAGCTCAGTTCGGAGGAACGACGCCGGTCGAACTCATCGCCCATACGCTGCGTCTCTTCGGGCAGGGCATGAAAGTCTGCGTCGAGATTGCCGTCATGGCCGCCGACGCCGGGCTCATTCCCACAGACCGCGACGTACTCTGCGTCGGCGGATCCGGTCGCGGTGCCGATACAGCCGTCGTTCTCCGCCCGGCGCACATGAACCGGTTCTTCGATCTCCGCATCCGCGAGGTTCTCTGCAAGCCGTCCGACTTCTAGACCCAGCCGTGGGTCTGCGCCGCGATTCCGTCGCCCTCGCGCTCGACGCGTGCCGCAGCGCTAGCTGACGAGCCGATCCACCACCTCGAGGAGCTGTGGAAACGACCCAATGATGTGATCGGCCGTCGCAAGCTCTCCATCGCGCGCATATCCGTAGGCTGCTCCAACCATGGGGCAGCCGTTGGCGCGAGCGGCTTCAAGATCGTGGGTTCGATCACCAACCACAACCGCCTGAGGCAGGCGGAACTCGCGGACAAGATCGCCGACGCGTTCGGACTTCGTCCGCCCGCCGCGTTCGAGCGTGCTCAACGCGGAGAAGAGCTCGGCGATGCGCCCGCGGGTCAAGACCGCGTCGACGTAACGCCGATCCCCATTCGTGCAGAGAGCAAGCAGGCATCCTCGGCGCCGCAACTCGCGCAGCGTCCCGGGGACTCCCGCATACAGCTCGCCGTGCTCACGGATGGCGGTCATCTCCGCCCGAGCGATCTCTTCCTGCAGCCGCTCGCGGCCGCCGTCGAACCCCTGGGATAGAAGCCAGTCGAGGAACGTGTCGAACGTCTCTCCAACCATTCCGAGGATCGCCGCATCTCCTGGATGGGGAAGACCGCGATCGGCGTAGATACGGCGCATCGTCCGCACGAACGACGACTCCGTTCGATACAGGGTCCCGTCAAGATCGAAGATCAGAAGCAGCACATCGGAAGCCGAGCGCGTAGCCATGCGCAGAAGGTAGCCTGACCTCGTTGCGGGCTCAACGCGCCTCGCGCTCTCACCTGGTACCCTTGAACCCGCACAGCAGAGAAGGCCGACGTACTTCCGGAGGCAGACATGAGATACGGGATGCCGTGGCGGGCCGATCGCTGGCGCGGACGCTTCTTCACGATCTGGACAGGACAAGCATTCTCGCTGTTCGGCAGCCAACTCGTGGGGTTCGCCCTCGTCTGGTGGCTCACCGAGAAGACAGGCTCCGGCGTCGTGCTGGCCATGGCGACGATGGCCGCGGTGTTGCCCCAAGTCCTTCTCGGCCCGTTCGTTGGGACCCTGGTCGATCGCTGGAATCGCCGAAGGACGATGATCATCGCCGACGCGGCGGTCGCCGCGACGACGCTATGTCTCGCTCTTCTCTTCGCTCTCGATGCGGCGCGCGTCGAGTTCGTCTACGTCGCGCTGTTCGTTCGCTCGATCGGCGGAGGGTTCCACTGGCCGGCGATGCGCGCCTCGACGACCCTCATGGTCCCGGAAGCGCAGTTCAGTCGGATTGCCGGGCTCAACCAGACTCTGCAGGGCGCGATGTCGATCGTCGCGCCGGCGGCTGGGGCGGCCCTCCTCGCGGTCGTTCCGATGCAGGCCATCTTGGCCGTCGATGTCGTCACCGCTCTTCTTGCGATCGTTCCGCTCCTCTTCCTGGCGATCCCCGATCCCGCAGAGCCCGCAGAGGGGAGGGCAACCTTCGTCCGCGATCTCGCAGCCGGCTTTCGTTTCGTTGCCTCGTGGCGCGGCCTGCTCGCGACGGCGGCCCTTGCCGCCCTGCTCAACTTCCTGATGGCGCCCGCCGGATCGCTCCTGCCACTGCTCGTGTCGCAGCACTTCCATGGAACGGCAGCCCACTTCGCCGCCGCGAACATGGCGTTCGGCGTCGGCGTCGTCGCCGGCGGCGCGATCTTGACGGCATGGGGCGGATTTCGTCGCCGAATGGTGACATCTCTGTCGGCCATCACGCTGATGGGGCTGTCCACGCTGGCCGTGGGTCTGGCTCCTTCGTCGTTCTTGTCGATCGCGATCGGTGCGATGGGCCTGACCGGTATCGCGAGCTCGATGGCCAACGGGCCAATCGGCGCCGCACTCCAGGCCAGCGTGCCCCCCGACCTCCAGGGGCGTGTGTTCACGCTCGTTTCGGCGGGCGCCGGAGCGATGATGCCGCTTGGATTGGCTCTGGCGGGCCCCCTCACCGATATCGTGGGGCCGGGCACGTGGTTCGTCCTCGCCGGAGCCGCCTGTCTCGTCCTTGGGGTTGGCGGCCTGTTCGTGCCATCCATCGTGCGCCTCGAGGAAGACGGCGCGAAGCTTGCGGCCAAGCGAGCAGCCTCCGCCGAAGCGGCGGAGGGCTCATCCACGTAGGCGACCGCCTGGCCCGGGGCCTCCCTTGGCGCAGCGGCCGTCGAGGAGCCTCGCAAGATCCAGGGCGCACCCGTTCCCGACGATGTGAACCTCAAGCATCCGCTGCGCTACGTATCTGTGCCGCCCGCTCGGAGTTGCTTGTCGAGAGATAACCGGGCGCAGGAGGAACCATGGGCATGTTCGGTCGCGACCACGGGCCGGAGAAGAGAGAGGAGCGTGTCGTCCCGCCGTTCGATCAGGTGCGGCTCGACGGGACGGGAGAGGTGGAGATCGTCTTGGGAGCCGAAGAACGAGTTGTCGTTCTAGCGCCCGAGGATTTGTTGGATCACATCGAAACCCGGGTCGATCAGGGGGTTCTGGAACTCGGGATCCACGAGCGGTTCGTCTTCCGGTCCTGGCGTGGCGCTCGCATCCGCTACGAGATCACGGCGCGCTCGCTGCGCGGCCTAGCGATCGACGGAAGCGGTAGCATGACGGCCTCTGAGCTTCGATCGGATGCGGTCGGCGTCGCAATCGACGGCGCCGGCCGGATCGAGCTCGGGCGCGTCGATGCTGAGCAGCTCCGTGTTGCGATCGACGGCGCCGGCCGCGTGTCGGCCACGTCTGCGCGAGCCCGTGATGCCCACATCGTGATCGATGGGGCAGGCACCGTGACTCTTGCGCACCTCGACGGCGATGAAGCGAAGGTCACGATCGACGGGCAGGGGCGTGTGACCGCGGCGGGAAGCGTTCGTCGACTGGCTGTCGTCATCGATGGAACAGGCGAGACCGACGCTCGGGCGCTTCAGGCTGACGCCGTTGACGTTCGGATCGACGGTGTCGGCAAGGTTCGGGCTTGCGCGGCGAAGACACTGGACGTGCGGATCGACGGGTTCGGGCGGGTGGAGTACGTCGGAGACCCCACCATCCGGCAGCGGATCGATGGTTCCGGCCGCGTTGTGCGGGTCGACGCGCCGTAGTTCGTCCCGCGCCCGTCTTCATCCTGGCTGGCGAAGACGGAAGCTCCGGAGTCTTCCGCCTATAATGGCGCGGAGGTGTGCCATGATCCGACGCGTCGCTGCGGTCTCGCTTGTCCTGCTCGCGCTCTCCACCCTTTCCTCTCTCGCTGCGCTGAAGGAGGTGCGCTCGAGCGCTGATCTCGCTGTCGACCACAAGACCGGGCTTCCCGCCGTGTATTTCACCGTGGTTCTGGAGTACGACCCGATCCCGACTCGGGCTGATCTCGCGATCTCATGGACCGTCTACGCTCGCGTCGATGGCCGCGAGGTTCCGGGGAAGTCCGAAGCATCGACGGCGGCACCGGATGCGGCGGCTGCAAGGATCTGGCTCATGTCGCCCCCGATGCCGATCGAACCCGGGAAGGCGTACGGCGCCCACCTTGTCGTAGAAG
>JBFYRA010000029.1:0-4310 GCA_041302485.1 Candidatus Bipolaricaulota bacterium | reverse complement strand
CCGCTCGCCGAGCACATCGACGTCGAAGCCGAGAAGGCGCGCCTCCGGCGCGAGCTCGACGAGGCCGCGGCGGAGTTGGCAAGAGTCGAAGCGAAGCTCTCGAACGACCAGTTTCTCGCCCGCGCGCCGGAGGACGTCGTCGCCAAGGAACGTGGCAAGCTGGACGAGTTCCGCGGCAAGCGGGACCGACTCCAGGCAAGCCTCTCGTCGCTCGGAGCGTAGATGGAGTACGCCGAGTCTCGCCGTCTACTCGACCGCCTGCCTCGCTTCGAGGTCAAGCCGGGCCTCGCGCGAATCGAGCGCCTGCTCGCCTCGCTCGGAAACCCCGAACGCTCGTTTCCGTCGGTTCACGTCACGGGAACAAACGGCAAGGGCTCAGTGGTCGCGATGCTCGCGAGCATCCTGCAGGCCGCTGGGTACCGCGCCGGCCGCTACACGTCGCCCGACGTTGTCGATTTCCGCGACCGCATCTGTGTTGACGGCCGCTGGATTCCCGAGACCGCGTTCGCGGCTGTGGCTGCTCGCCTCGCGCCGGAGTTCGCCGCGGCGGACGTCCCAAGCCAGTTCGAGGCGCTGACGGCGATCGCGTTCGAGCACTTCCGCGCGTCGGACATCGATGTCGCCATCGTCGAAGTCGGGTTGGGCGGGCGCTACGACGCGACGAACGTCGTGAGATCGGTCCTCACGGTCCTGACCAACGTATCGCTCGACCACACGGCGCTGCTCGGAGCGACCGAGGAGGCGATCGCCTGGGAGAAGGCCGGGATCGCCAAGCGCGGCGCTCCGATGCTCGTGGGACCTCTCGCCTCCGGCGTGCAAGCTGTCGTACGGAGCGAGTGCGCGGCCACCGGCGCGCTGCTTCGGCAGGCCGACGTCGCCGTGCGACGGCTCGGCCGCTCGGAGTCGATCGCAACGTTCGCCGTGGACGGGGTCGATCTTCCGCGCGAAGTTCGGCTCCCGCTCCTCGGGCTCTATCAGATCGAGAACCTGCGCGTCGCGCTGTCCGCCGTGCGTCTGCTGCGCGATGCCGGGTACTCGATCCCCGCCGAGGCGGTGGGCGACGGGCTCGCCAAGGTCGCCTGGCCGGGGCGATGGGAGGTCCTCCGTCAAGCACCGACGGTGGTTCTCGACGGAGCCCACAACCCGGCCGCCGCGGCGGTCGCCGTGGAGACCCTCCTCGACTGGGAGCCGCGCCGCGAGCGACGCCGGCTGCTCCTCGGCATCCTGCGCGACAAGGACGCCGCCGCAATCGTCGCCACGCTCGCGCCGCACTTCCCGACCGTCGGCGTCACGGCGTCCGCAAGCCCGCGGGCGCTCGAGGTCGACACGCTCGCCGACCTCGTCGACCGTCACGGGACACGCTGCATCCGCTATGATTCCGTCGAGGAGGGGGTGCGCGAAGAGGTGCGCTGCGCAGATCCGCAGGACACGCTGGTCGTCACAGGATCTCTCACCGTGGTAGCGGAGGCGCGCCGTTCGCTCGGAGGCGGATGAGGACGCTGTTGGAGGAGGTCAGGGCGGGCGGACTCCCGCGGCACGTCGCCATCATCATGGATGGCAACGGACGCTGGGCCGAAGCTCGCGGCCTGCCGCGAATGGCCGGGCACCACGCCGGCGCGCTCGCGGCGGAGCGGCTCATTCGATTCCTCGGCGCGCGGCTTCCCATTCCGTACATTACCTTGTTCGCATTCTCGTCCGAGAACTGGTCGCGGCCGCAGGCCGAGGTCACGTTCCTCATGGACCTCCTCGCTGATTTCCTCCGCGCGCGCATCGCCGAGTTCGTCGACGCGGGAATCCGCCTCCGCGTCATCGGCGACCTTGATCGCGTGCCGGTCGCCTTGCGACGGGAGGTGGAGGGAGCGCTCGCGACGACGGCGCGCAACGAGCGCATGCACGTTACCATTGCCCTGAGTTACGGGGCTCGCGGCGAGATCGTCGCTGCGGCACGACGCATCGCCACGGACGCCGCGGCCGGGCGGCTTCAGCCCGCGGCTGTCGACGAAGCAGCGTTCACGCGATACCTCGAGACGTCGGAGCTCCCCGACCCCGACCTCGTGGTGCGCACGAGCGGCCAGGAGAGACTGTCGAACTTCCTCCTGTGGCAGGCGGCCTACGCCGAGCTGTATTTCGCGAGAGCGTTGTGGCCGGACTTCACGCCGGCCGAGTTCCTGAGAGCGTTGAAAGACTACGAGAGCCGGGATCGCCGGTTCGGCGCGGTGGAGGCGACTCGAAGATGAATCTGGTCAAGCGCATCGTGAGCGGCGTGGTGGGTTGCGCCGTGGTCCTCGGCGTTCTCTACGTCGGTGCGTACTTCGATATTCGCTGGATTGCGGGCGGACTCATCCTCGGCGTCGCGTATCTCACGGCGCTCGAGTACCTGTACCTCATGAAGAAGCTCGACATCCCACTCGCTGCGCCGGAGTTCCTGGTCTGGATTCCGCTGCTCGTCCTGAGTTACCTCGTGTTCGGCGGACGCTACGCCGACGTCGTCCTCCTCTGTGCGATCGCCTATCAGGTCTTGCGCTACCTCGCGGTGACCCCTCATCGCACCGGCTTTCTGCAGGCCGTCGCCGGAGTCTTCGGCCTCCTCTACATCCCGTGGCTGCTGCATTATTTCTATCTTATCTACCGCGGGACCCCCGACCAGTCCGCGATGACGGGCGCCGCGCACGGCACGGTCGTCCTGCTGATGGTGTTCGCCTATGACAGCGGCGCGTTCTTTGTCGGCTCGGCCATCGGCCGTCATAAGGCTTTCCCGAACGTCAGCCCGAAGAAGACGTGGGAGGGGGTTGCCGGAGGTTTCGTGTTCACGGTCCTCGGGGCGATGGTCGGAGCCAGCCTGTCGCCGGTGTGGCGCGAGTTCGTCTTCTGGGGCGGGTTTCCCCACGTCATCGTGTCGTCCCTCGCCGTCGGCTGGGCCGTTCAGCTCGGCGACGTCTTCGCGTCCAAGCTGAAGCGCGCGGCAGACGTCAAGGATTCCGGGTTCTTCCTGCCCGGACACGGCGGGGCGCTCGATCGCATCGACGGCCTCTTGTTCGCCTTGCCCACCTTCTACTTCTACTACCACCACATCCTGCACTTCCTCTAGCCCGCTGGCGCGGCGGCCGCAAAGTGAAGGGCGGCCCAACTTGCGTCAGGCCGCCCTCTCCGGGTGGTGAAAAAGATGAGGGGGTTCTCTTTCGTGACGCGACTATAGCACAAAGCCTCCCCAGCGTCCGTAATGCGCATTACAAAGCGCTTCCAGGGCCGAGAACGCCGACCTCGCGAGGCTCGGACCCTCGTCCTACGTCCGCGCGCCGCCGCGAAGGTCGTCGATCGAGATCGTGTCGAGGAGGTCGCGGAAGCGCTCGTTGATCGTTCGCCACGCCCCCTGGGTCGGACAGGCGCCAGTCAGGCGGCACGACGTGCCGCCGTGCAGGCAGTCCACAAGATCCAGTGGCTCTTCGAGCGCCTCAAGGACTTGCCGCACCGAGACGCGCCCGGCCGGCAGATCGAGGAGGTAGCCGCCAGTGCGGCCCTGGCGCGACGTGACGAGTCCAGCCCGCCGGAGCTGATGGAGGATCTTCTCGATGAACGCAACGGGAAGATCGTATTGCTCTGCAATCCACACCGCCGACCTGGGCTCCCCCTGCGGCGCCCGCGACAGCTCGACAACCGCAATCAGGCCGTAGCTCGCCTTCCTGGTCAGCTGCACGACCCGGTCCCGCTGTCCTTCGCCTTCGACGCGTCGCGTTCGAGGAACACCTTGTACCGCTCCTCGAGCTTCGCCATGTCCTTCTGGATATGGTCGTGCCGCGCGGCCAGCGCCGGAGGGATCGCACGTCCCTGGCTCGTCAGGTACTCGTAGATCGCCTCGTTGAGCGCGTCGGCGGCCAGCCCCGAGCAGTGCATCTTCACTGGGGGCAGTCCGCCCAACTCGTCGGCTACGTCGCGGTTCGAGATCGCAATCGCTTCCTCGAGCGTCTTTCCTTTCGCGAGATCGGAGACCATCGACGACGTGGCAATCGCTGCCGTGCAGCCGAACGTCTCCCACGAGACGTCGGCGATGACCTCGCGTCCCGCCGTGTCCGTATCGACGCGGATGTAGAGCCACATGACGTCGCCGCACAGAATGTTGCCCACTCGGCCGACGGCCGAGTAGTTCGCGAGTTTGCCCATGTTGTGGGGATGACGGAAATGCTCGACAACCTTCTCGGTGTACATCACTCACCTACCTTGAACGGCGACATCGCGCGCAACTCGCCGACCGCGCCGGGCAGTGCTGCGAGTAGGCGATCGATGTCGTGGGCCGTAGTGTCCCGTCCCGTGCT
>JBFYRA010000012.1:0-7562 GCA_041302485.1 Candidatus Bipolaricaulota bacterium | reverse complement strand
TCACTCGACGACGGCTGCGGCAACGTCCGACATCGCCGAAGTCATGGTCTGCATGTTCGGGCCGACGTCCGACGAGTACGGCCTGCTCCATCGCGCGACGCGCGTGCGCAAGATGCACTCGTCCTATCGCTCGACCTTCCGCACGATCGGCGACATCCCGCTGGCGACCGTCACCCGCGACGGCGTCCAACCTCTACGCCAGGACTATGCGCGGCGTCGCGACGACCGCAAGGTCGACATCCTGCCCTACTTCGAGGAGCGAGTCACGCTGACGTACTACTACCCGAACATGCACCCCGACATCATCGACGCGCTCGTCGAAAAGGGCTACAAAGGGATCGTCATCGCCGGGACCGGCCTCGGGCACATCAACAAGCCCGTCTACCCGGCGATCGAGCGAGCCACAGCAGCCGGCGTCGCCATCTACATGACCGTGCAGACGCTGTGGGGCTACGTGCACATGTTCGTCTACGACACCGGCCGCGACCTCATGGCGAAGGGCATCGTCCCCGCGGAGAACATGCTTCCCGAGGTGGCCTACATCAAGCTTGCCTGGGCACTCGGGCAGACAGGCGACCTTGAGAAAGTCCGCGAACTGATGCTCACGCCGATTGCGGGCGAGATCACCGAGCGCGAACCGCACGACGGCTACCTCATCTTCCAGGGCGGCATGCCCGAGATCGCGGAGTTCCTGCGCCGAGTTCACAAGTAGCCTGGCGCAGCCGTCGATGCTCGGCTGCGCTTGGAGGCTGGCGCAGCTCTCGAGGTCGGCTGCGCTTGGAGGCTGGCGCAGCTCTCGAGGCCGGCTGCGCTTGCCGGCGAGCCTAGGTGGCGAACTGGGCCTCGGTCGATCGGATCAGCCGTGCTCCCGCGTCGACCCACGCGGCCTCGAAATGGGCGATGACCTGCTCGACGGTTGCGTCGGTCAGCGGGCGTGCGCCATGCGCATCGCGGACGATCGCCACGTCGTAGCCCTTGCACAGGGCGCACACGACGGTGGCGTTCAAGCAGCCGAACGTCGCGAGGCCGCAAACGGTGAGGTGGGTTGCCGACAGGCGCTTCAGCGTCGCCTCGAGCTCGGTCTTCATGAACGCGCTCGCGAAATGCTTCTCGACGACGGGTTCTCCGACGCGCGGCGCGATCTCCGGACAGATCTCGGTTGTTGATGGATCGGCAGGAGGCTCCCTGTCGAGGTGACGCACGAAGACGACCGGGACGTCCGCCGCTCGCGCCGAGTCGATCAACAGGCGGCACTTCGCGACGAGGTCGTCCCCATCACATGTCAAGAACGGCTCCTGCTCCATGTACTCCCGCTGGACATCGATGACCAGGAGTGCGGCGTTTCTGTTGCTCACGTTCGCTCCTTTCCGGCTGCCCGCGCCTTGCGGGGCAAAGACCGGACCGTGTTCCATCGATCGCGCGGGTCGTGGAATCGGCCCGCCCGTCGGCGGGGCCGAGTGCGCGAGCGTTCGCGCGTGCTAGGGACAGACAGCACCGCTCGTCCGTTTCCTCCACAGGATCCACAATCGTCCCCCGGTTTTCACGCGAGCGGCGATGCCCACATCGCGGCGCGCGCGGCAGGTCGCGCGCGCTCGCGAGCCAGAGGTCACGGCGTGTCGCCTGTTCGAGATGGCGGTGAGTGAGGAGCGTCTATGAGCATTTCGGCCCGAACGCTCGTTCGAGACGACGCAGGGTGCCGATCTCGGCTGTGTCTCCGAGCTTGGCGCGCCGCACGGCGCGGGCCAAGAGCTCGATGGTGTCGTCGTAGATCGGACGATCGACCGGGAACGGGATTCCGTCTTTGCCGCCGTGCGCAAACCCGAACCGAGCGGGGTCTTCGTAGCTCGGCGTGGCTCCGTAGACCAGTTCGGCGACGAGCGCAAGCGCGCGCAGGGTCTTCGCGCCGATGCCTGGAAGCATGAGGAGCTCCTGAAACGTCGCGGCGTGCGCCTCGTACGTCTTCGTGAGAATGGCGCCGAGTCTGTCCGGCGCAATGTCGATCGCGCGAATGTCATGTCGCTTCGGTAGCGAGAGGTGTCGAAGGCGAGTCAGCTCGGCCACGACGCGAATAGGCTTCTCGCGGGCCAACTCGGCAGCAGCCTCTCGCGTCGCGGAATTGGCGCGGGCGACGAGGTTGAGCGTCGGCGCGCGATGGTCACAGCAGATCGCCGCGTGCGGCTCGCAGACGAAGTCCTCGAGGGCGCTCGACATCCAGTGGTAGCGACGGGCCATGCCCGTCTCGTCGTTCATCCCCTGCTGGACCACCGCCCACGCGCCGTCGCGATCGAAAAAGAACGCGTGGTGGTAGATCTGGTATCCGTCTTGGACCGCGGCACTGTCGACCTTGGCCGACGTGCGACTCGCCGCGACGAGCGGGGCGGCCGCCGTACCCGTCTTATCGCACCACGCGGCGATGTCGCTCGGCGTTCGCCGTGAGGCGTTGCCCTTGCCGCCCGCAGCGAAGAGGCCGAGCGCTGTTTCGCGGCCGCGCAGGCCCTCCTTGATTGCGCCGCAGGTCGTTGTCGTCACGCCGCTCGAGTGCCAGTCGAAGCCCAAGACGCAGCCGAAGGCCTGGAACCAACACGGATCGGAGATGCGGCGAAAGAACCCGTCGACGCCCTCTTCGAGGACGACGAGTTCGACGACCTCGGCCGCGAGTTTCGTCATCCGCGCGAACAGCCATCGTGGCGCTCGCCCCGAGTGAAGCGGGAGATCGGCAGTCCCAGTGCGCATGCGCTCAGTCTACCCCGTCGGACGCGTCGAGACGCCGGCAGAGACCCAACGTCGTAGCGTCGCACGCTCGTGCGACGAGGAGATGCGGAGAACGTATCGGGGAGGGAGTCGGGCAACGTTGTGGCGTCGCACGCTCGTGCGGCGGGCGAATGCGGAACGACGCTCACGGCGGCCCGCTTCACCAACGTCGCAGCAGGCCCGCGACGTCGGGGTCGCGGGAGCCGCGACGCTGCGGCCGAGTGCGCTTCGAACACAACAGGCACCGGCTCTGCGGCTTCTGCCTGCTCCGCGTCCTCTGCGTTGCTGCCCCTACGCGGCGGGGCTCGACCCTCCAGCCGGGCGCGCCGGGAAGACGCGGTCGACGAGACCGTACTTCACGGCTTCCTCGGCGGTCATGAAGAAGTCGCGATCCGTGTCCTTGGCGACCTGCTTCGTCGACTTGCCGGTGTGCTCGGCGAGGATGCGGATCAGCACGTCGCGAATGCGCAGGAGCTCCTCGGTCTGGATCTTGACGTCGGCCGCATAGCCTTGGGCGCCGCCGAATGCCTGGTGGAGGAGAATGCGCGAGTTCGGCAGGGCCGACCGCTTCCCGGGCGCGCCTGCGGTGAGGAGCACGGCGGCCATGCTCGCGGCCTGACCGATGCAGATCGTCGCGACGTCGCACTTCACGTGTCGCATCGTGTCGTAGATTGCGAGCCCCGCGGTGACCGATCCTCCGGGCGAATTGATGTACAGCTGGATCGCCTTGGTGGGGTCCTTCGACGCCAAGAACAGCATCTGCGCAATCACCACGTTGGCCACGTCGTCGTCAATCGCGTCGCGTAGGAAGATGATGCGATCCTCGAGCAGCCGCGAGTAGATGTCGTACGTTCGCTCGGCGTGCCCGGAGTGATCGATGACGAACGGAATCTGGGCGCCCACTTAGGCCTCCTTCTCCTTCACATCCGCGGCCTCGCGCAGGACTGCGAGCACCCGCTCGGTGATCTTCGCGGAACGGTAGTCGTCCCAGCGGTCCTCGGCGCGGAGCCGTGCGAGAAAGCGAATTCCGTCCTCGCCTTCGGCGAGAGCTTCAGCGCGCGCCAGCTCCTCGAGCTGAGCGTCGGAGATCGAGATCTCCTCAGCCTCGGCGAGCTGCCGGAGGACGAGTTCGCGGCGCAGCCGCCGCTCGACCGAGCCGCGGATGTCCTTCTTGAGGTCCTCGAGCGTCGTCTGGCGCTCGGCGAGGTACGCGTCGAAACTGAGGGTCGAGTCGGGGCGATCGAACGCGCCGCGGATTCGATCCACTTCTTCGTCGACAAGTTCGTCGACGAACGGCTCCGGCAGGGGTAGCTCGGTCTTCTCGACGAGCGTGTCGAGGAGCGCCGCTTCCACGGCGTGGCGATGGCGTTCCTCGCGGCCGGCTGCGAGTCGCTTGCGCACGTCGTCGCGCAGCGCGTCGAGAGAATCGAACCCCGCGTCCTTCGCCAGTTCGTCGTCGAGTGCGGGCAAGACGACCTGGCGGAGGCCGACGACGTCGAGCTTCGTCTGGAGGCGCTTCCCATCCTCATGCGGCACGTCGATGTCGACGGACTCTCCGACTTTCTTGCCCACGAGGGCGCTTGTCACGGGGTTGTCCTTCTCGGCCCGCGTGTCCCATTCCTCGGACTTCTCGCGAACTCGGACGATGTCGCCTTCGCCGACGGTGTCGCCCTCGCGCTCGGCGAGGACTCCGAATTGGCCCTGGATCTCGCTCAGGGCCTGCGCGACGTCCTCGTCTGTGACGGTGCGCAGCGTGGGAACAGAGACCTCGAGCCCGCGATACGGCGGCAGTTCGACCTTCGGCAGGACGGCGAACGACACCTGGAAGACGAGGCCGCCATCGAGAGTCTGCGGCATTTCCTCCAGTTTCGGCGTCGACACGGGGTGAAGATCCAGCTGGTCCAGCGCAGCCGGAATGTGCTTGCGTTCGAGAGCCTCCCTGGCCTCGAGGACGAAGGCTTCCTTGCCGAAGCGGGTCTCGAGCACGTGCCGCGGCACGTGTCCCTTGCGGAATCCTGGGATGTTGAGCTCGTTTCCGTACTCCGCGTAGACGGCGTCGATCTCTCTCAGTACGTCCGATTGGGGGATCGACACCCGCACGGTGGCCGTCGTGGCCTCGCGCGATGCGATCTCGTATTGGGCGCTCGTTGTCATGATGCTCCGTATCGTGTTCGTGAGTTCGAGCGCGGATTATACGACGGCAGATGAGAGCAGGCAAGGAAACACAGTACGGATGGGCGTCCGCAGCATCCGCCGGGCGAGCGCGTGCCGACGGACAGTGGTTGATTCCCGGCGCTAGCCGAGCGTGCGGATCACGAAGGCCCAGTCGTTCCCGATCAGAAAGCCGAGCACAGGATCGATCCAGGCGTAGATGAAGTCGAGGACCCCGAGATACAAGAGGACGATCAGCAGGATGAACCCGTACTGCTCGAGCGCGAGCATGATCCGCCGGCCGCTGGCGGGGAGAAAGAACGTGAGGACACGCGAGCCGTCGAGAGGCGGGATAGGAATCATGTTGAAGATGGCGAGGACGACGCAGTACACGACGAACATTCCGAGCGTGAACAGCACGGCGTGCAGCGCGTTGGCGCCGAGCGTGTCCTGGAGCGCGGCGGTCGCGGCCAGGTTCGGGATGGCCAGGAACAAGAGGCGGCCGACCAGCGCGGCGACGACGCCCAACAGGAGGTTCGATCCCGGACCGGCGAGCGCGACGAGAAGCATGCCCCGGTAGCGGTCGCGGAAGTTGGCCGGGCTGACCGGCACGGGCTTGGCCCAGCCGAACAGCATGGTTCCCGGATAGAAGAACTTAAGGATCCCGAGCGTCAGCGGCACGAGGATCGTCCCGACCATGTCGACGTGGGCCAGCGGGTTGAGTGACAGGCGGCCGGCGCTCCTTGCTGTCGGGTCGCCGAGCTTCGCGGCGACGAGGCCGTGGGCCACCTCGTGGAAGACGATCGCCATGAATACGGCAATCAATGACAAGATGACGTTGAGGATGAGGTCGACGTTCATGGCGTCTCCTAGAGCTCGACGGTCAGTGTACTCTCGTTCGTGACGATTGCCAGGCCGGGCGCGCCACGCTTCGGCTTTCGCACATAGCGCGCCTCCGCGCAGACGACGGCGACCTTGCCTCGCCGATCGGATTTCGAGTATCGAGCGGCAAGGCGGGCTGCTTCCTCGACGACCGGGAGCGGGATCTCGGCTCCGCCGTTTCGCGAGACGACAACGTGGGAGCCGGCGACGTCGCGGGCGTGCAGCCATAGGTCATCGGGTCTCGCCTCGCGCATGAGGGTGTCGTTCTGCGCTGCGCTGCGGCCAACGAGGATCGTGTGTCCGTCGACCTCGAATCGGCGCGGGGAGCTGGGCGCGGGAGCCTGTTTCCCGCGGCGGCGCGGCATGAGGATCTCGTCGATGGCCGGGTCGATCTCGCGTCCGGCGTCGACGGCCGCGAGAGCCTCGCGGAGGCGAACGAGGTCCGCCTGCATGCGCCCAAGCCGCGCCTCGACGGTCGGGCGTCCGCGATCGAGCTTTCGTGCTTTCTTGAACATGGCCTGCGCGTTCTCCATCCCGGTGAGGCGAGGGGCGAGCGCGAACGAGAGCCGCTCGCCGCTCGCGAGATCCTCGCCAGCGACCGCCGTCGTGCCGCGGCCGAGGTCGGCGGCGTGAAGCAGGAGAAAGTTGGCGCGCCGGCGGAGCTCGGCGGCCATCTCGGCGGCATCGAGCCACTGGCGCAGCGCGCGTTCGGTGCGCGCGGCGCGGCCGATCGCCGCGAGAACTTGGTCTCGCAACGTGCGGGCATCCGGTGCGAGCTCACGCGCCCCGGGCACAGCCTCACTCGGAACGGCCGCCCCCTCTCGAGATAGACCGGTGCGCCGATCACCCGCGATGTATCGCCGGGATGCGGCATCGAGCGCCTCGCCGAAGGACGCTGTCGGTACGGCGTCGGTCGCCGCGGGCGGCGGATAGAACGTCGCGGCACCGAACTCGGCAAGCACATGAGGCCGTGGCGACGCGACGCAGGCGACCAGGACGTCGAGCGCCTCGCGAATCCTCTCCGGATCGTCCGCGCCGCCGCGCGCCGCGGCGATGGCCACGAGATCGGCAGCGGTCTGGCGCCCGACGCCGTCGACTCCGCGCGCCAGCGCGCGGGCCGGAGTGTCGGTGGCCAGGAGCTCAGCCAGGACCTCGACGGCGACGGCCTGCGGATCTCGCTTCTCCTGCGCCGGCAAGGGTGCGTACGGTTGGCCGATAGGGTTCCGCGGGTCGCGGCGCAGAGCGCCGATGACGGCGCTTTCCTTGTCGAGCAGGAGAAGATTCCCGCGCAGACCCGTCAGCTCCGCGACGAGCCGCGTCTCATATCGCGTGCCGGCGTCGACGCGAACCGCATCAAGGGTGAGTGTCCGTTCCCAGCCAGACTGGTAGATGCTGCGGACGCGAGCTCCTTTGAGGTGCTTGCGCAGCTGCATCACGAAACTCGACGGCCGCGCCGGATTGCGGAACGAGAGGCCCGTGCAATGGACGTCCGCATGCCGCGGGGAGAGGAGAATCGTATGCTCGCCTGCGCCGAACACCCCGAACAGGAAGACCCCCGTCTCGGGCTCGTGGACGCTGCGGACCACCGCGCCTTCCGCGACGCGACGAACCTCGACGAGCGACGCCGCAATCGACAGACCGTCCATGCCCCCTCCGGTTGCAGACCCCAGACCAGCAGGCTATACTCCGCCATTGTAACGCCGGCGTAGCTCAGCCGGTAGAGCTACAGTTTCGTAAACTGTGGGTCACAGGTTCGATTCCTGTCGCCGGCTCCACAG
>JBFYRA010000001.1:0-22366 GCA_041302485.1 Candidatus Bipolaricaulota bacterium | reverse complement strand
ACATCCCTGAGGATGACCCGCGCAACGCGGCCGTCGTCGCCGACCTCGTGGGCGACAACGTCGGCGACTGCGCCGGTATGGCGGCCGACATCTTCGAGAGCTACGAAGTCACGATGGTTGCCGGATTGATGCTCGGACTTGCGTTGATGGCCGTCACGAAGGCAGCCGGGGAGACCGACTACCTGAAGTGGATCGTGTTCCCGCTCATCATCCGCGGCACGGGCGTGATCAGTACGGTGATTGGCACGTTCATGGTCCCGGTGTGGGCGAAGTTCCCGCTCAAGTTCCTCCGCGCCCGCGACGCGGAAGAGGCGATGTTCCGCTCGTACGAGCTGTCGAGCGTCGTGACGATTGGCGCTTCGTTCCTCATCGCCATCTTCTACGCCAACGACTGGCGCCTGGCGATGCTCACCACGATCGGCGTGGTACTGGCGATCGCGTTCAACCCGCTGACGTCGTACTTCACGTCGACGCGGCGTAAGCCGGTCAAGGAGATCGTCGAGTCGACGAAGACCGGCTCCGCGACCACAATTCTGTCCGGGTTGTCGGTCGGCATGGAGTCGAGCGTGTGGGCTCTCGTGGCGATCGTCATCAGTTTCGTCGCGGCCCTCGGGATCTTCGGCGGCGAGGCGAACCCTGTCTACGTCATGTATGGCATCGCGATGGTCGGCATCGGCATGCTCAGCCTGACCGGCAACAACGTGGCAATGGACTCGTTCGGCCCGATCTCGGACAACGCCAACGGCATCGGCGAGATGGCCTGGCACGGCCAGGATGAC
This sequence comes from Candidatus Bipolaricaulota bacterium, assembly GCA_041302485.1. GTDB lineage: Bacteria > Bipolaricaulota > Bipolaricaulia > UBA7950 > UBA9294 > CAIOGO01. Next base: position 21,587 of record JBFYRA010000001.1, on the reverse strand, counting down.
GCCGAGACGAAGAAGGCGCGCCAGATCATGGCCGATCTCGACGCGGTCGGGAACACCACCAAGGCAATCACCAAGGGCGTCGCGATCGCGTCGGCCGTCATCGCGGCCGTCACGTTGTTCGCGACGTTCTTCACCGACATCGGACGAGTTCAGGAGCAGCTCGGCATGGCCAAACTGACGGCCATCCGCGTCTCGGATCTCAAGGTCTTCATCGGCTTCCTGATCGGCGGCGCCTTGCCGTGGTTGTTCAGCTCGCTGTGCATCAAGGCCGTGAGCCGCGCGGCGAGCCTCATCGTCGAGGAAGTCCGCCGCCAGTTCCGCATTCCGGGCCTGATGGAAGGCAAAGTCAAGCCTGACTACGCACGAGTCGTGGCGATCTCGACGAGTGCCGCGCAGAAGGAACTGATCCCGCTTGCCGTGATCTCGGTCCTCCTGCCGATCGTAATCGGGCTGATTCTACAGGTCGAAGCGCTCGGTGGGTTCCTCGCCGGCGTCATCCTGAGCGGCCAGCTCCTCGCCGTGTACATGGCGAACGCGGGCGGCGCGTGGGACAACGCCAAGAAATCGATCGAGGACGAGCCGCGCGATCTTGCGGCGAACACGGGCAAGGGCTCGGAGCGTCACAAGGCAAGCGTCGTCGGCGATACGGTCGGCGACCCGCTGAAGGACACGGCGGGGCCGGCGCTCAATCCGATGATCAAGGTCGTCAACATGGTGAGCTTGCTTGCCGCGCCGGTGTTGGTCACCTACAGCAAGCTGAGCGTGACGACGGTCATCATCGCCGTCGTGCTGCTTGCCGCGGTAGGTTTCTCGATCTGGTGGAGCAAGAAGCCGGCGCGACCGATGGTGGAGAAGAAGCCGGAAAAGGGCGCGAAGGCACAGAAGGCCTAGCCCTCCGTCTGCATAGGGATCGATCGGCGCCGGCCGCGTGGCCGGCGCCTCTTCTTTGCCTCGACGCGCTCCGTGAAGCTGTGTCTGTAGGGGCGAGGTGACGAGCCGGCAACCGACCTTGTCCGCGAGGAACCGCGCGTCTACGCTTGGGGTAGATCCTCTGCTCTAGGGACACGTCGGAGGAGGCGCAATGCGTGGACTGTGGACCGTGTGGATGGCCGTCATCTTGAGTGGAGCTGTCGGCGCGGCTGCCCTTGCCGACGACCACGGGGACACGCCGCAGGCAGCGACGCTGCTCAGCGTCGGCGGAGACCCTGCGGCGGGCTGCATCGAAATCGTTGGCGACGTGGACTACTTCCTCTTCACGGCCGTGGCGGGCCGAACGTATCGCCTTCTCACGTCGCATCCGAGCAGTGGCATGGACACGCTTCTGTACCTCTTCGACTCCGACGGCCGATCGATCCTCGCGGTAGACGACAACTCGGCTGCGGGCGGCGGATCCCAGATTGACTGGACGGCCCCGCGCGATGGGGTCTACTTTGTCATGGTCCGCCATGCGCTGGCGACGAGTGGAACGGGATGCTACGCAGTGTCCGCTTCGATGCAGCAGGTCGACGACCATGGCAACGGCCCGCTCACGGCGACACCGCTTGCCGTAGGCGTTGTGCGTGCCGGCTTCCTCGAGCAGGCATCCGACGTGGACGTCTTTCTGTTTCAGCCCGAGCGCGGCTACGCCTACCAGATCGACGTCGCGCGAACGAGCGGCGTCGGTGGCCTGCGCGTGCGGCTGCTCGCTGAGGACGGCGCCGGCGAGATCGCCGCAACCGTCGGTGGAGACGAGCCGGGCGAGATCGACTGGGCCGCTCCCAGCTCGGGAGGCCGGTTCCTTGAGATCTCAAGCTCGGGAGGAAGCGGAGTCGTGGGCTATGACGTTCGCGTCGTGCAGGCAGGGTATGGCGACGATTACCCGAACACCGCTGCGGGGGCCGAGACGCTCGACCTCACCGGACCTACAGTTTCCGGCCGCATCGAGGTGGCCGAGGACCAAGACTGGTTCCGCTTCGATGCCAAGCAGAACGGCGAGTACGCATTGACGGTGGCACCCTCCGACGGCGCCGTCCTCCGCGTCGCTCTCGTCGGCGCTGACGGGGTTCTGTTGGTCGACCGCACGGCGTCGTCCGCCGGGGCGTCGATCACCATCGATTGGGTGGCTCCGAACGAAGGCACCTACTACGTCGAGATCCTTTCGGCAGGTGGCGCGGGCGCCTACACGCTCCGGCTCGACTCGACGCTCGAGCTCGAGCTGCTCGGTCGATTCAATCCCCAGGGGTACTCGCTCGACGTCCGGGTGAGTGGAAACCTCGTCTACCTCGTGGTGGGCACGAAGGGACTCCTCTTGGTCGACGTGACCGACCCGGCGCGCCCGGTCGAGGTGGGATCGAATTCGACTCGTGGTTACGCGCAATCCGTCGCCGTTGGCGGAAGCTACGCCTACGTGGCCAACCGCGGCGACGGCATGACCATCCTGAATGTCTCCGATCCGATGAGGCCGATCGAGGCGGGGCGCCTCGACACATCGGGATCGGCGACAGCGATTGCACTTCGCGGACAGCTCGCCCTGATCGCCGACCAGCGAGGGGGGCTGCAACTCGTCGACGTGAGCAAGCCGGGGAGTCCGGTCCTTGTCAAGACGGTCGAGACCGGCGGCTTCGCACAGTCTGTCTGGGTTGACGGAACCTTTGCCTACGTTGCTGCCGGCGACGCCGGACTCGAAGTCGTCAACATCGCGACGCCGAGTTCCGCCGCCACCGTGGCACGCCTCGCACTGCAGGGAGAGGCGAACGATGTCGTTGTCGCGGGCGGCACAGCATTCGTCGCGTCGGGCTATCGCGGCGTGCGTGTGGTTAGCGTGGCGACGCCGACGTCTCCTTCCGAGATTGGCTTCATCAGCACGGCGGGCGAAGCGCTCGGGCTGGCGATTCGCTCCTCAACGCTCTATGTCGCTGAGCGGTCTGGGGGGCTCACTGTCTACGACGTTTCGAATCCGCGAGACCCGAAACGTCTCGCACAGATTGCGACTCCGGGCGAGGCGTTGCGCGTTGCGGTCGACGGGGATCGCGCGTACGTCGCGTGCCGCGAAGCCGGACTGGCCATCATCCAGTTGTCGCCGTAGCCGGTGCGAAGCACGACAGCGGGGCAATCCCGCGTTGCGACCCTCTGTGATGCTGCATGCCCATCGGTCCGGGACCTGTTGGGAGTGAGCAACCAGACGCGGCTCCGCCGAGCCGAGCGCCACCGAGGCGGCCAGGGATGGTTGGAGCTGCCGGCAGCAAACGGCCGCGAGAGCGGAGGGCGGCCCGAGGACCTGTGTCCCCGAGACGTCCTCCGCTCTCCTTGGCCTACAGACTACCGCGGCCCGACCAAGTCGAGCAGGCTCTCGCTCGATAGGTCGATCCCGTTCCCGGTGATCGTGTTCTCGTACCCGGCGACGAGCGACACCCCGTCCGCCGAGACTCCGAATCCGACGTTGAGAGAGATCGTGTTCGCGCGGACCGAACCGATCGACATCTCGAGGTGCAGGCCGTCGATCCGGTTCTTCTGGACCAGCGACTGCGTCAGCGAGAGGACCGATGCGTTCCACAGGCCGATGCCGTGCCCGACGTTGTTCGTGATCGTCGCCTGGCGGAGCGACGCCGACGACGCGTCGAGCCCGAGGCCGGAGGCGGCGTTTCCGTCAATCGTCGAATTCACGATGAGGAGCGCAGAGCGAGCGATCGCCTGTACGCCGAATGACTGGTTGAGATCGATCACCGTCTGATCGAGCAGTGCAGCGACGGAGCGGTTGAGCGAAATGCCGCCGAGGGCGTTGCCCGTGATGTGCGCGGCCGACGTCATGAGCGCCGTCTGGTGGATCGCATCGATGCCCCATCCGGCGTTCGCGCTGATCGTGCTCCTGGAGATCGACGCCGGCGAGTTGTCGAGCAGGATGGCGGTTGCCGGATGCTCGGTGATCGTCGAGTCGAGGACCGTGACGGTCGCGTTCAGCGTGTGAATGGCGATGTCGCCGTTGGCGCGCAGCACGGATCCCTGCGAGACGACGCCCGAGCTGTTGGTGAAATCAAGCGCGTAGCCATCGTTCGCGGCGACCGAACTTGCCGCGATCGTCGCCTGCGAGTCGACGGCCCGCAGTCCGGCCCCCCCGTTTTCGGTGACCGTGCTCTCCGATAGCTCGAGCGATGAACGATCCAGGATGAGCGCGTCGGTCGGGTGCTGCGTGATCGTGACATCGCGGAACGACACGGTCGACAAGACGGCGTCGAGCGCCGCACCGCTGTTTGCCGTGATCAACGTGCTCCGAATCTCGGCGCGCGAGTCTTCAAACGAGAGCGCAGCCGCTCCGTGGCGCGTGATCGTCGAACCGGCGATCGTGATCGTGCCCGCCTTGGCGCGAATCGCGCTCTCCCGGTTGTCCTGAATATCGGAGTCCTGAACATCGACCGAGCTCGAATCCGCGATGATGGCAGCATTCGGATGGCCGCTCACCGTACTCCCGACGAGCGTGACGCGCGATCTCTCGACAGCGGTCACGGCGGACGCGCCGTTGTCCTTCAACAGCGACGTCGCGGCGGTCGCGGAACTTGACCTCGCGGCAATCGCGTTGTCGCCGTTGTCTGAGAACGTGCAGCCCTGAGCCGTCATCTTGGCGCCGTCGAGCGCCACGGCGTTCCCGCCGTTCTCGGCGATCGTCGAGTCCATGAGCTTCGCCGATCCTCCGGCGAGCTGAATCCCGTTACCACTGTGGTCGGTCACTCGGCTCGCGCTTGACAGGTTGACGATGGCGCGGGTGGCGTCGACGCCCACGGAGCCGTTCCCGGTGACGTCGCAGGCAATGAGATCCACTGCGGCGTCCTCGAGTTGGACCCCGCCGGCGCGGTTCCCGGTGATCGAGCATGACGAGAGGGTGGCTGAGGCACCCTCTGTGCCGGACAGCCCGAAGCCGTCGTTCCCCGTGATCTCCGAGTCGCGAATCTCCGCTCCGGACCCGGAAAGCACAACACCTTCTCCTGGATGGTCCGCAACCGTCGACTCATCGATGGTGACCTTGCCATTCAGTGCGAGGACGCCGACCGTCCCGTTGTCCCGGATCTCCGACCCGGTGGCATCGAGCGCGCTCGAGTCGAGCGAGACGCCTTCATCCTGGTTTCCCTCGACGGTCGTCCCGGCGAGCTTCACCTCGGAGTTATCCGCCGCGAAGATGCCGCGGGCCCGGTTTCCCGTCACTCGCGCGATCTCCAAGTCTGCCTTTGAATCTGTCAGGTGGAGCCCGTCCTTGGCGTGACCGCTGACCGTGGAACTCGCGAGGAGCATGGTCGACGATGCAGCCTCAATCCCATATTCGGCGTTCTTGTCGATCGTGCTTCCCTTGATCTCGGCGAAGCTGTTGGTGATCGCCAGACCGTTCTGGGAGTTCGACGAGACGCTCGACGCATCGACGATCCGGACGACCGAACTGGTCGCTACGAGCCCGCCCTTGTCGTTGCGCGCGATCGATGTCGCGCGAATGTCCGCCGACGAGTCAGCGAGACTCAGTCCAGCTTCCTTGTGTCCGGTCACCGAGGTCGAGACGAGCGTGGCACGCGAGCGCTCCTGGCCCGTCACCCCGGTGAGCGCGTTGCTCGTGATCGCGCCGCCCTCGAACGACGCTTGAGTGAACGACAGCCACATGCCGTGCGCCTTGTTCGACTCGATCTTCGATCCGACGAACTTCGCGCCGGAGCCCGTCGCGTGGAGGCCGCTCGCGGCGTTCTTCGATAGGGTCAGATTGGCCGCATCGATCGACGATTTCACGAGGGTGATCCCGTTTCCGGCATTGTCGTGGATCGAGCCGCCACGAATGGCCGCCACGGCGTTCGTCGCCAGAAGGCCGGCCCGCGCGCTGGACGCAATCTCGGTCGTCTCGATCCCTGCGGCCGCGTTCGTCAGCACGATCCCTTCGGCTCCCTGGCCGGAGAACGTGCAGGCAACGACGGATGCCGTGGAGTCCACGGCAGAGAGTCCGACGTCCGTGTTCCGTGACACGTCCGTTGTCGTGAGATCGGCCGTCGAGTTCACCAGATCGATGCCGCGCGCTCGGTTCCCGGTGACGCGCGAGTCGACCATGACGACGGCCGACACCTCGGCGGAGATGCCGTGGACTGCGTTGTCGATCACGGCCGAGCGGAGGAAATCGCCTGAACTCGTGTACAGACGCACGCCGTGATTCGGGTGGAGCGAGACGGTCGAGTCGGTCACCGTGGCGCTCGAGTTCTTGTCGGCGAAGATGCCGTAGACGCCGTTCGAGGAGACGGTGCAGCGCAGCATGTCGATGAGCGCGTTCTCGAGCAGGACGCCGTTCTGAACGTTGTCATGGACATTGCTGTCCGTGATATCGAGCCGCGACCCCGTTTCATAGACGCCCTGGAGACGGTTGCGAGCGATGTCGAGCGTTGTCGCGACGGCCGAGCTCTTGTCCATTCGCAGGCCGCTCTGCTCCTGGTCGACGAGCGTGGACGTCGCGAGCTTCGCCTCGGACTCGTACAGGAAGACACCGTTCTCGCGGTTCGCTTGTGCGGTGCTCGCGGACATGTCGAGGAAGCTCGTGCTCGCGTAGACGCCGTTCATCGCGTTCGCGGCGAACAAGGAACCGTTCCGAATCGTCAGCGTGGAACTCTGCGTCGCCGAGGCGCCGTTCTGCCCGTTCTCCCTGAACTCGCTCGAGTCGATCGTGCCGCTGGCGGTCTCGAGCAACAGGCCGTTCGCGCCGTTCTTCTGGACCTTGCTTGCCTGCTCGATCGTGACAGTCGTTGCCGGGCCCGCGTAGACTCCGTTCCGGACGTTGTCGCTGACCGTTGCCCCCTGAAGCGTCGCAGATGAGGCGGGAGGCGTCACGCCAGTGCCCGTGACCACGTTCACGCCGTCCCGGCGGTTGGCCGACACCTGTGCGTTCTGTACGACGGAAGTTGACTGGTCGACGTGGACTCCGTCGACGGCGTTCTGAGAGACGACGGCGGCGGTTCCGACGGTCGCCATCCCAGCGCTCGTGACGAGCACGCCGTGCTGTCCGTTGCGCGAGACCGTTCCACCCGTCAGGGTGAGCGTCGAGGCATCGACTTGGATTCCGTCGCGCACGTTCTCGACGACCGCTGCATTCTGAACAGCCCCGGTGGCGCCTTGAACGAGCCGGATCCCGGCCACGGTATTCTTCGACGCGGTCGCGTCCGCGACCGTGACGGCTGTCGCGTTGGCCAACAAGCCGGATGCCTTGTTCTCGGTCAAGATCGAGGCGTCATTCACTGTGGCCGTCGAGCCGTTCAGTACCTCGATCCCGTTGCCGCCTTGGCGGGCGACGGTCGTGCGAGAGACCGTGACGGCGCTCTGCGCGTCGAGTCTGAGCCCGACGTCAGCGTTGTCTTGGATGAAGCCGTTCAGGACGCTTCCCTGCGAGCTGACATAGAGGACGGCGGGCTGGGTGTGACCACTTATCGTGGCGCCGTCGAGCGTCAGCTGCGCATTCTCGGCGCGAACGCCCGCTCCGAGGTTGCTCTGGACGAGCGCGCTGCCGCGCAACGTGAGCGTTGAGTCCTTGACCAGGATTCCGCCCAGCGTGTTCTCGGAGACTTGGGTTGGAGTTGCCTGGTCATTGAACGTCACCGAGGCGAGGCCGTCGACGAACAGACCGTAGCCGATGTTGCGAGTGAACAGCGCCGAAGCGACGGTTGCCACGGCCGATTGGATGTGAAGTCCGCCCAGCGCGTTGTTCGTGATCGTCGACTTCACCAGATTGACCCTGGAGTCCTGGATCTTCGTCGGATCCCCGATCCGCTCGATGCCCCAGCCCAGATTGTCGCGAACCGTGCACTCCTCGAGCGTGAACTCATTGATGGAGTTGACCAGATCGTCGCTGAGATCGTTGGCGTAGAACCCCGCTCCGTTGTTCAGTTGCACGATGCACTTGACGAACGTTACTTCCTGGCTGTTCGTAATCTGGACACCGACCGAGCCGCTCTGGATCTCCACGTTCTCGAATACGAGGTCCCGGCAATTCGTGAGATCGAGAACCGGTTTCGTGTCGTAGCGGCCGATGATCGTTACCGGGCGGCTCTTATTCTCCGACCGGACGGTGACGCCGCGGACGCTGCGGACGCTGATCGATTCACGAAGGGTCGAACGCGAGATCTCGATCACGTCCCCGGCGTCAGCTTCCTGAAGAGCCTCGCGTAGCGTGTTGTAGTCGTCGGGCACATTGATCGTGTCTCCCGACGTGACGATTCCCGTCCCTACGACAGTCAGGACGACCAGCACGCCGACGGTCAGCCAACAGCGGAACGACGTGGGCATGGCTACCTCCTCGGTCTCTCTCATGATTGCGTAGAAGCCTCCAATCCTGTATGTACCCGCCAGTGTGCCGCAAGTTTCACTCCGCGCCTACTCCAAGTCAGCCGACCGCACGAAGCCCGTATACTCTCGAGTATGAGGCGCAGCGAACGAGAGATCCGCGATCAGGATGAGATTCTTGCCATCCTCGCCAGGGAACACGTTGTCCGGCTTGCCTTCGCCGTGGACGGCGAGCCGTACATCGTTCCCCTGTCCTATGGCTACGATGCGGACCGCCTCGCGATCTGCCTCCACACGGCGGCGACCGGGCACAAGATCCACTGCATCGAGAAGAACCCCCGCGTGTGCTTCGAGATCGAGGGCCCGCACGAGGTCATTCGGGCCGACATGGCTTGCGATTGGAGCCTTCACTACGAGAGTCTCGTCGGCTACGGCGTCCTGTCCGAAGTCACGGACCCGGACGACAAGGTTCAGGCGCTGTCCTGCCTCATGCGCCAGCAATCGGGAGGAAGGGATGGCCTGCCTTGGCAGTTCCACGTTGACGGGATCCGAGCGACGCGCGTCTGGCGACTCGCCATCGAGTCTGTCGTCGGAAAGCGAGCGACGTAGGAGAGCCCTGCAAGAGCAGAGGCGTGTTCCGAGACCCTGCCGGGGGCGAGTGCACTTCTGAAGAGGGCCGCTTTCCCCCAGTTTCTCCCGCAAGTGGCCATGTCGGAGTCTTAGCCGACGCCGATCCAGAACCGACCTGGAAAGCGGCCCTACTGTTGGTTCGCGCCAGTCTAGGGGAGGCATGGCGGCCCGCAAACCCCAGACGACCGCGCCGCGTAGCGGCCATGTGTCTCACGCAACGCGGCCGCCGAGCGCGCGAACTAGAGCGCGGTAGGGGGCCTCGGGCCGGACCGAGCCGCAAGAGCTCGGCGTGCGCGGATGTGATAGACGATCGCCGCAGCGAGCCCTAGGAGGCTGATCGCCATCACGGGGAGCGGGAAGCTTAGGAACGGAACCGGCTGGCTCCACGGTCCGGAGCTCCACCACCCGCGAGCCGGGATCGTCTCGTCCTCGATCGAGCCGCCGGCGCGGATGCGGATTCCGGTCTCGCCTTCCACCAACTGTGGGGCGGAGTACCCCGTCCCTTTGGTGCACTCGACGATGACCGGACCGATGAGCGCAAGGATGGAGTTCGCGTCCTCGCGGGCAACGACGAAGTCGGTTCCCACCCCCAGGGCGCGCACATCGGGCTGCGTCATGTACCACGGAGCACTGCGCGTGGTCGGAGCGAGGTAGACCTCGAAGTTCCCGGCCTCGGCTGCGCTTCCCTGCACGCGGAAGCGAACGCGCCCGGAGATCACCTCGACGCGAACGAGGCTCGGCGAGCTGGCGCGCAGGACGATTTCGGTCTTCGCATCGAGACTGATGGTGCCCCACGTCTGTCCGGATCGGGCGACCGCCACGGATGCGTAGCCGTTCTCCGCGGTGCGGACTGCCACGCCGGATGCGACCGGCGAAGGGAATCGCGGCAACGGAGTCCACGGCATCGTCTGGGGGTCTAGCGACGCGCTGGCCTGCCTGCCGGCGCGGAGCGAGAGCTGCAGCGTGTCGGGTTCACTGTCCGGGATCGGCCCCGTCAGGAGGTCGACGATGCGCGACCACACATCGGGGGAGTCGGTCAGGGAAGGGATACCGGGCAGCAACCCCGGGGCATGGACCACGCCATCGAGCCGCACATCGGCCACGCCATCCAGATGAGAGGACGCTGCGCTGACGATGCCGTCATCCTGAACGGTCGACGAGCCTTGTCGCGATGCGGAGAGAGACGACGGCCTTCGGCCGACGAGGTTCACATACTCGGTCTTCATCCCAGCGACGCGGCTCGGGTTGAGTCCCCGAAGGAACGTGGATCCTTCGCGGATCTCGGCCGCCGCGGCAGGATGGGTTCCGAGCCAGCGGACGGCTGCCGCGCCAACTTCCTGGTCGATCCAGGCGATGCCGTGATTCGGCACTCCAACCAGAATCAGTTTCCGAACGTCCGTGCGGGGAGATGAGCCCTCGAGTAGGCTGCGGGTCACGAGTCCGGCAAGGCTGTGCGCGACCACGTCAACCGCCACGATGCGAATGCCGCTCGACGCATACGATGCACGCAGGTCCGTGATCTGCGTCGAGAGATCCTTGGCCCAGTCAGAGATCTGGACGTTGCCGGGATTCCACGTGAGACCTTCTCCCGTGACGTGGCTGTCGAGCTTACGAGATCGTGCGTAGTCGGCGAACCTGGTCCAGGTCGCAGTCCCGCCGAAGTACGACTGGACGAGCAGCACGGGAGGTCGACAGACCTTCACGACCACCGTCGATGTCTGCGGTACCCCATCCAAATCGGTGAATCGAACGGAGAGGGATACTGCCACGGCAGGAATCGTGCGCGCTCCCGCTCCGCCTCCTACGATCAGCGTGTCGGTCAGCGCCTCCGCCGGCACGGCGCTCGGAGCAACATAAGTGAGAGTTCCGCTGCCATTCTTATCCAACGTCAGCGGCGAGGAACTGGGCGTCGCGCGCTCGAACTCGCCAAGCGACGGCGCTGCCACCGTGATGCTGTCAGGCCGGATTCCGTGAGTCGTGACCTGGAGCGTCAGTCTCGACACGCCGTCGGCAGCAATCCCGAAGATCGGGCTTGCGTCGGCTGTCTTGACCGCGATGTCGACGGTGGCACGTTCCAGCGTGACATCAACGCGGCGAAGCGTGAGTTTGGTCCCGGCCCCGAACGACGACAACTGGTACGCTCCGTCCCCGGCCGTCCGCGTGACGACGTCTGTCCCCGCCAACGTCACTTCGGCATTGCCGACCGGCGTTCCCCGGTCGTCTCGCACGGTGCCTGTCACCACGAGCAACGATACCTCGTCAGACGACAGGTCGAGAGGAAGCGTTGCTGCGAGATGTCCCGGCACCTTGACGGTCACGGAGAACTCCGTGATCGGGACGCCCGAAGACACGGAGGTCGATCTCGTCACCATGGCCGCCAAAGAGCGCAGCTCCTGGCAGTACGTCTCCCGATATACGCGGCAGTACTCGAGGATTTCCGTCTTCAGCGCGGTCGCCTGGCCGCGGTACTGGCTGCGGAGCGTCTCGGTGTAGTTGGCAGGGGTCGAGACCGAGACGGACTTCTGACGCAGCGAGAGGATCACGGACAGCCGCACGTCGCCCGTGTCTGTTCGTGTGACGGTCATCGGAGCCGTGGTGTCGAGCGGAAAGACATTCCACGTCCCCGAGGAGACGACGACATGGGTTACGACCGCCATCCCGTAGCCGGCGTCGACCTCCTTCTCGAGGTAGTAGCTGTCTCCGCACAGCTTGCGGAACGAGTATCCGTTCTCGCAGCCCCAGCGCCCGATGCCGTACAGGGGCCCATACGTGTTCCTCTCGGGCGCTTGGTCGCACACCGTGGTGGCCCTCTCGCTCAGAGCTTGGGCGAGAGAGTCTGCCGTTGGCGCGGCGGTCGTGGCCAGTTCCCGCTCCAAGAACGCCCTAGCAGCTTGCTGCGGCGTGTTCGCCTCGGTGCACGGGATGACTTCTGCGGCGTTGTTCGGACCATCGCAACTCGGCGACTGCGCGGCAGCCGTCACGGCGGATACGACAATGACCGCCAAGCAGAGCCAACCTCCTCGGAAACGTCTCACCGCCTCACCTCCTGCATGACCGCTATTCTACAGCACCCTAGCTCCCGCCGGGTCCTTGGCTCCCGGGCTGTCGAGATGCGCCATGCGTCCCCTTCCAACCAGCGTTAGGGTACACTTGACCCTTGGAGCGGAGGGTCCGCGTGACTTGACACCGCTCGCGCGAATGGTAGTCTGATAGCCAGTCCGTACCAAAGACACTACGGGCGGGGACCCTGTGGGGGAGGCCTCGGCCCCTGGGGTAGACGAGATGAGGCAAGGAGACAAGAACACTATGAAGCGCCGAGTATTGTTTGTTTCTGCAATCTGTGTGCTGCTGAGCGCCGGGCTCATCTTCGGACTTGCTGGCTGCGGCGGCGAGAAGAAGCCTGAGCCGACGAAGCCGGCCACAACGCCGGCCACAACGCCGACGACGAAGCCGGCCACAACGCCCGCGACGACGCCCGCTACCACGCCTGCGCCCGCGACGACGCCGAAGCCGGCCACAACGCCCGCGACGACGCCCGCCACCACGCCTGCGCCCGCGACGACGCCTGCACCGACGGTGACGCCAGCTCCGGCCCCGGCTCCGACCGTGACGCCGACCCCGGCTCCCGCTGTTGCGCCGACGACGCCTCCCGTGGCCCCGGCTCCGACCCCGGCTCCGTAGTCCGCGGTCGACCTAGGGATGTCATGAGGGTAGGACCTGGAGCGATCTGGGCCCTGCCCTCTCTTCTTTCCTGCTTCTGTCTGGCGTCGAGCTGAGGTGATGGCTTGATTCGCGCCCTCGTGTTCGACTTCGACGGATTGATTCTCGACACGGAGACCCCGCTCTTCGCTTCGTGGCAAGAGATCTATCGCGGCGCGGGCCTCGACATCTCGCCCGACGTGTGGGCGAGCATTCTTGGGACGGCGGGCGACCCGCCGGCGGCCTACGAGTTCCTCGAGACGCACCTCGGCCGCGCCATCGATCGGTCAGCGCTTCGAGAACGGCGTATGACACGAGAGAAGGAACTGCTTGCGCTCGAGGGACCGCTTCCGGGAGTTCGCGGGATTCTTGGCGAAGCGCGCGCTTGCGGGCTACGTTGCGGTGTGGCCTCGAGCTCGGAACGAGCATGGGTCGAGGGCCACCTGGCGCGGCTTGGGCTTCTCACGTGGTTTGACGTCCTGCGCTGCGCGGAGGACGTGGCCTCCACGAAACCGTCGCCGGAGCTCTACCTGAACGCGTTGCGGCATCTCGACGTGCTCCCGACGGAAGCCATCGCGTTCGAGGACTCCGAACACGGCGTCGATGCAGCGAAACGCGCCGGGATCTTCTGCGTTGCCGTCCCAAATCAAGTGACGCGTCATGCCAACCTCAGCCGTGCCGATCTTGTCCTTCCGTCTCTCGACGCTCGGCCGCTCGCTCTCTTGCTGCGCGACGCGGAAGCACAAGCCCGAGAAGGCGACCAGCCTGTGTGCAGGCGCCCGCTTGCGCCGAACGGCACGACACCCGATAGGATGAGCGGCGAGCACGAAGGGAGCACATGAAGATCACGTTCTGCGGCGCGGCAGGGACCGTCACCGGCTCCTGCCACTTGATTGAGACAGACGGCGTGCGGCTTCTTCTCGACTGCGGCTTCTTCCAGGGCGTGCACGATCAGGATCGGACGAATCGCGCCCCGTTCCCATTCGACCCGAAATCGATCGACTTCGTCTTGCTGTCGCACGCGCATCTCGACCACGCCGGCCTCTTGCCGCGGCTCGTCCGCGAGGGCTTCGCCGGCCGCATCCTCTGCACGCGGCCGACCGCCGAGATCGCGCGGCTCATGCTCGCGGACTCGGCCCACCTCCAGGTGGAAGACGCAGCGTACAAGTCCCGCAAAGCTCGCCGGCGAGGGGAAGCAGGCGTACCACCGCTCTACAACATGGACGACGTCCTGCGATGCGTCGAGCTGTTCCGCCCGGTTACCGGGTACGGGACGCCCGCCGCGCTTCGCGGCAGTCTGTCTGGCGTCTTTCACGACGCCGGGCACATCCTCGGCTCCGCCTGCATCGAACTGCGCACGGCGAACGGCACGCTCCTTTTCAGCGGTGACCTCGGCAACAGCCATCGCCCGATCGTCAGAGATCCGAGCACGCCGCCGCGGGCCGACGTCGTGCTCGTCGAGTCGACATACGGAAATCGCATGCATCGCACGATCGAGAAGTCGGTCGCCGAACTCGAGGAGGCGCTCCGCTCCGTCGTCCCGGGAGGCGGGAATCTGCTGATCCCATCGTTTGCGCTCGAACGGACGCAAGAGGTTCTCTACGAGTTGTTCGAGCTCTGGCAGACGAAGCGTCTGCCGCGCTGTACCGTGTACGTCGACAGCCCGCTCGCGACGTCGACCACGCGCGTCTTTGCGAGATTCCTCGACTACTTCGACGACGAAGGGCGACGCGTCTTCGCGGGGGAGCCGAATCCGTTCTCGTTTCCGGCGCTCGACTACGTCGAGACGGTTGAGGAGTCCAAGCGACTCAACGCTCAGCCGGGAGGCAGCGTGATCCTTGCCGGGAGCGGCATGTGCAACGGCGGGCGCATCGTCCACCACCTGCGGCACAACCTCTGGAACGAGAAGGCAGGCGTCGTCTTCGTGGGGTACCAGGCAGCGGGGACGCTTGGGCGCCTGCTCGTCGATGGGGCGAAGTCCGTGCGCATCTTTGGTGAAGACGTTGCTGTTCGTGCGAAGATCTGGACCGTGAACGGCTTCTCGTCGCACGCCGACCAGGCAGGTCTCCTGGAGTGGCTGCGCAAGACAGCGGCGAAGCGTCTCTTCCTCGTGCACGGCGAACCGACGACACTCGAGGCGTTCAGAGACACCATCCGCGCCGAGCTCGGAATTGAATCCACAATCCCTGCCTGGCGCGACACCATAACTGTCTAGCACCGCGAGATGGCGGCGAGACGGCAGGATCGCAGACTCTCCCTGCGACGCGGCGCGAGACCATGTACGATGGACAGCTCTTCGCGGCATGACGTCGATGCAACTTCCCAATCGGACAAGGTGAAAGGCGAGGGATTGCGTATGAGAACAGGATGGCTCACGCCTCCCCAGCGAGAGGAGATTCTAAACGGGCCGGCGGTGCGAACGATGGTTCGCATCGGGGCTCCGGCCGTACTCGCTGCCGTACTGCACACGGCCTACAACCTCACCGACGCCTTCTTCGTGGGACTCCTGCCGACCGGCACCCCGCAAGCGGTAATGGCCGGGATTCAGGTCTCGTGGCCATTCGTCTGGTTTCTGATCTCGTTCGTCGGTGGATTTGGGGGCGCCGTCATCGCCGCGCTTGTGTCCCAGAACGTCGGGGCCAATCGGCCGGAAGAGGCGAACCTCGCGCTCAACCAAATGTTCACCGTGGGCCTCGTGGCAAGCGTCGTGCTCGGCGTGATCGGCTTCACGTTCATGCCGCTGATTCTGGGGGTGTTTGTCCAGGAGCCGGAAGTCACGCATCAAGCGGCGATGTACATGCGCATCATCTTCCTCGGGCTTCCCGTGATGATGATCCAGCGTTTGCTCGCGGGCGCATTGCAGGCCACCGGTGACTCCGTGCTGCCTCTCCTGATCACGCTCGTCGGCGTCGTCATCAACATTCCGCTTGACGGGGCGCTCGTTCTCGGGTGGTGGGGACTCCCTCAGCTTGGGATCACAGGCGCGGCGATCGCGACCGTCGTGGCGCAGGTTGCGTCGGCGGCGATCTTCCTCGCGATCTTCTTCAAGGGCCGTGGGGCGCTTCGCCTGGAGCGAGCCCTTCTCAGAGTCCAAAGGGACTGGCTTGCCAAGAGTCTCCGCATCGGGGTTCCGGCTGCCATCGGCAACTCGTCGGTCGCGTTTGGCTTCGTGGTCATGATGACGGGCATCGGCAGGCTCCCGAACGCAGTTGCCGCCCTATCGGGTTACGGGGTCGCCGACCGCGTCTTCGGGCTCCTGTTTATCGCCACCGACGGCCTCGGCGTCGGGCTGACGACGATGATCGGGCAGTCGCTCGGAGCCGGCCTGCACGACCGGACGCGCGAAGTGGCGCGCAAAGGGATGCAGGCTCTCTTCCTGATTGTTGTCTTGGAGGCTGCGTTCGTCTACTTCGCGCGCATGCCGCTCCTGCAGATCTTCATTCGCGGTGACTCCGCCGGTGCCTTGGACTCGCTGCGCGAAGGAGCTCGGTTCATCGAACTCTTCGCGGCAGGCATGCCTTTCCTCAGCGCGTTCTTCGCCGCTCAAGCGATCTACACTGGATCGGGGCACAACATGCCGTCGATGATCCTGGGGATCCTCCGGCTCTGGGTCTTCCGCATTCCTCTTTCGTTTGTCTTCGCCTTCTGGCTTGGCATGGGATCCGATGGCGTCTGGCTCGGGATGTCGGCTTCGAACGTCCTCTCCGGGCTCGTCGCGATCTGGTACCTCATTCGGCGCAAGCAGTGGCAAAGGCCGCGCATTCAGCTGCCGGCCTCCGAGGCCGAGCCCGTGGAGTGCCGTCCTGTCCCGACGCCGGAGCCGGCAGAGCCCTCGGTCGTCCCGTACGGGTCTGCGTCGGCGCCTGTCAGGAGAAAGTCGTGGGTTCGACGTTTGCTCTCGCGCTCGTCCCGGTCTTCCTGATTGCCGCGGCAGGCGCGGTCCTGGCGCGCGTCACGCGTCTCGACTTCCGCGCCGTCCACGTCTTCGCCTATTGGGTTGCGGGCCCGGCGCTCGTCTTCCGTTCGGTCTTCGTTGCCCCAATGGCTGCGGCCGACTTCGGGCGGATCGCCTTGTTCGCCGCCTCCGCTTACGTTGCGCTCCTCCTGCTGGCCGCCGCCGCCGGACGCATCCTTCGTTGGGAGCGAGACAAGACAAAGGCGGCGGCACTCGCCCTGGCCTCGATGAACTGTGCCAACTACGGCCTGCCGATCGTAGCGGCGGCGCTTGGCGCGGACGGTCTTGCGATCGGAACGGCGTTCGTCTCGCTCCACATCATCGTCCACGTGGCGGTAGGAGGAACCTATGCCGGGTGGGATGGAAGCCGCGGACTCGCGGTCGCCGTGAAGCGCGCATTGGCGATTCCCTACCTCTACGCCGTCGCTCTCGCACTCTCCCTGCGCGTCGTGATCCCCTCTCTGCCGGCCCCCGTCGATGCGACGCTCGGCCTTCTAGGACAAACGTGGATTCCTCTCCTCGTCATCCTTCTCGGCGTCGAGCTTGCGGCCATTCCTTCGCTGCGCGGCGCGTCGGAGGCGCTGCCGATCTCAGCGGCGAAACTCCTCATCCCTCCACTCCTCGCGCTGGGACTGGCGGAAGCGATGGGGATCGCGGGACTGATGCGCACGGTGCTCGTCCTGCAGGCGAGCATGCCGACAGCGGTCAACGGGGTTGTGTTCGCCCGGCAGTTCGGGACTCGTCCGGCGCTTGTTGCAACGACACTCGCGTTCTCGACGCTCGGCAGTCTGGCTACGCTGCCCGCTCTGTTGGCTATCTTGACGTAGGCGCGTCCGTCACGCGGCCGACGCGGGGCACGACGGCGCGCTCGCCCTCGACGCCGGTCACGATCGTGAAGTCCAGTCCGTAGACGGAATGGAGAACGTCGACCGTCACCGTCTCGGCAACGGGACCGGCAGCCAGGATTCGCCCTGCCTTCAGGAAAGCGACCTTCGTACCGTAGAGAAGCGCGGCTCCCGGATGATGTGATGCGACGACGAGAGCGGTGCCCTCTCTAGAGAGGTTCCTCAGCACGCCGAACAGCTCACTCTCGTGCTGGGGGTCGAGATGAGCCGTCGGCTCGTCGAGCAGGAGGCACTCGGCACCTTGGGCGAGCCCGCGCGCGATCCACACTCGCTGACGCTCGCCGCCGCTCAGGCGGTCTGTCGGCCGCCGTCGCAGCGAAGCCAAGCCGACCGCGGCCAGTGCCCGCTCTACCGCGAGGCGATCGTGCCGGCCGGGGCGGGCGAAGAGGCCGATGTAAGGAGCGCGCCCGAGCGCGACGGCTTCCTCGACGCGGAACGCGAACGCCGACTCGACGAACTGCGGCACGACCCCGATCTTCTTCGCCCGTTCGCGCGGCGGGAGGTCCGACAAAGCGCGCCCGTCCAGCAGGACAGCGCCAGACTGCGGACGCTTCGTCCCAGCCAGCAGTCCGAGAAGCGTCGTCTTTCCCGATCCGTTGGCTCCGAGGACGAACGCGATCTCGCCCGTCTCCACGGAAAGGGAGACGCGGCGGAGACACGGCGCGCCTCGGCGGAAGGCGAAGGACGCGCGATCAGCCTCGAGCCTCATGGCGTGCCTCCCTTGGTCCGCACATAGCCGAGCAAGAGAACGAGGAATGCGGGCACCCCCAGCAGCCCCGTGAGGATGCCGAGCGGGATCTCGGCCGGGAGCGCCGTGCGGGCCACGATGTCCAGCCCGACAAGCACGGCAGCGCCCAGCGCCGCCGACGCCGGGATGAGGCGTGCATGGTCCGATCCCACCCAGCCGCGCGCTACGTGAGGAACGACAAGACCGATCCAGCCGATCATCCCGGCCTGTGCCACGGAAGCGGCGACGAGCACGGAGGAGGCCAGGACCACACCGATCCTCAACGGGCGAACGCGCGTGCCGAGCGACGCGGCCTCGTCGTCGCCGAGGGTGAGAAGATTGAGTCTCCATCGCGCAAGGAAGAGAAACCCTGCGCCCAGGAGGGAGAGGAGCGCGAGCGGCAGGAGGCCTGACCAGCTCGCGCCGCTGAGCCCACCGAGCAGCCAATAGGTGATCGACGGAAGCTTGCTCAAAGGATCGGCGACGTACTTGACGAGCCCCAGGAATGCGTCGAACAGCGCGCTGACGGCGATCCCGACGAGAAGAAGCACAAGGGGCGTCGCGCCAAGACGCCATCCGACGGCGAGCACGAGGGCGACGGCCACCAGCGCGAAGACGAACGCTCCTCCCTGAACGGCGAGCGCGCTGCCCGACAGGAGGAGGGCGAGTGACGCGCCGAACGCCGCACCGGAGCTGACGCCGAGGATGCGCGAATCGACGAGGGGGTTTCGGAACAGACCTTGCAGCGCCGCGCCGGCGAGCGACAGGTTGGCCCCGATCAGGAGCGCGGTGACAGCGCGCGGAAGCCGTACGCGCAAGATGAGCGTCCGCAGGATCTCGTCGCCGTCGCGGGAGAAGAGGGCGCGCAAGGCGTCTCCCATCCCTCCGCCGTACCGCCCGACGAGAGCTGCAAGGGCGACGAGGACAAAAGGCAGTGCGTAGAGCACGAAGATCGAGATGCGGCGCGATCGGTTCATGGGACGAGAAACGCGTCCGCCTCCGCCGGGCTCAGCACGTAGCCGTAGTAGGTCTCATAGAACGCTTGTGCCTCCGCCGAAACATCGAACGGCGAGGTCTCGGGATGAAGAAAGGCGGACAGCCAGATCACACCGAGCAGGGACTCCGGCAACGGCGTGTCCATCGTGCCGAAAACCCGAGGCATCTTGGCCACGCGGCCGGTCTGGATGGCGCGCACGGACTGCCAGTCAGCGTCTGCGAGGAGGTCGGCCGGTGTGTAGTTGCCGTACGACGGGATCACAAGTACATCGGGGTTCCAGACGAGAATCTGTTCGAGACTCGCGGTATTCCATGAGCCCGCGAGATCGGCGGAGACCGAGACTCCACCCGCCGCCCGAACGAGCTGGGTCTGATACATGGCGCCGCTTGCGACCTGCAGAGGGCTGGATCCGAGGAAGAGCACGCGCGGCCAGCTTGTGCTGGCGGTCCCGCTTGTCGCAACCGCGGCCATGCCGTAGACGCGATAGAAGTCCGCGACCAGCGAGTGGGCCCGCGCCTGGGCCTCGGGGCCCAGGACCGCTCCCAGCAAGAGCGTCGTATCGACGACACCCTGCGCGGTCTCCGGTGCGAGGAGAACGGTTGGGACTCTAAGTGCTTGCATCGGCGCGACGAGCGATCCGTGCCGCGATGCGTCGGCAAGGACGAGGTCCGCGTTGCGGGCGGCGAGATCCTCCACGTTAGGATCGCCCGAGCGCAGAATGTCTGCGAGTCGCGGTTCGAGCACGTGGAACGGGGCCGTCGCTTGCGAGACCGACTTCAACCCCACGTACCACGCGGCGACCAGTCGATCGCCCGCTCCGAGCGCGTAGACGTAGAAGGTTCCAATCCCGTAGGCGCTCACGAGTCGTTCGGCCGGCAGCGCGACATCGACCGATCGCCCCGTCGAGTCGATCACGGTGACGGTTTCCGCCAGTCCCGACAGCGCAAACCCCACGACGAGCGCGGCCGCGCACAACGCGCCTCTTCCGTTCATCCTCTCCCCTCTCTCCTCGTTGCGATCGATTGCTCCACCTCGTGGATCCAGTCGAGCAGGCTCTCTGTCTGATGTCGGCGGAACGATGCGGAGACGGACCCGATCCACGGATCTCCTCCGGGAGGACTCGGCTTCTCGACCGTTCGGCGCAACGCGTCTGCCTGCATCCTCAGGAAGGGCGCGAGATTGGCCGGTCGGTGGCGGCGAAGAAAGAAGAGCTTGGCCAGGAGCTCGACCCTCGCGTCGCGAACGTGCCGAACGGGGACGACGACCCAACCGAGAAACGCCTTCCGACCGGCTGTCGTCAGCGCGTAGGTGCGCCGCGGAGGGCCGCTCGGCGACTCGACCTCGGCCGCCTGGACCCAGCCCTTCTCTTCCAGATTGTGGAGCGCGCTGTAGAGCTGACTCCATGCGACCCGCCAGATCGGGCCGAGCCCGGCGCGCATCCGCTGCTGCAGGTCGTAGCCATGGGCCGGGCCGTCCAAGAGAAGGCCGAGCAGTCCGTATTCGGCCGGGAATCCGCGTCGCGCCGGGTATTCCATGATGGAATAGTCTAGCGCGATGCTCGTTCTCAAGCCAGTGGGCCGCCCTACGGCGAGCCCAAGAGCGGCGGGGTCGTCGAGACCTGACATGGGGCTCCGACGAGATAGACGGGCTCAATGCCGAGATCGAGCCGGAAGACGGACGCGTGGCGGGCGAGGGTCTCTCCGGCGAGATTCTCGACGCTGACCTCGCTCGTCGGCGCAATCCAAAGAGCGCCCTCGCGCGCCCAAGGGTCCTGCCACACGACCGTTGTCGTTTCGTTGTCCCGAGAGAAGCGCGCCCAGAAGATGCCGTCGTCGAAGATCCCGGCGATTGACGCCGAGGCCACGAGATCGAAGCCTGCAAGCTGCTCAATGAGGTGGACGAATGCGCGATAGCCTTCCTTGAGCACGCCCGCGCCTCGATCGGCCGGCCCAAGCCCGTCGTAGATCAAGCCCGACTGATCGAAGAAACCGACTCCCGTCCCCTCGTACTGCGGCTCGGTGAGGTACGTCCACAGCGCCTTCTCGACGCCGAGCGCCCGGAGAAGGATGTAGCGTCTCACGAGGTCGGCCGCCTGCTCGGTCTCCGACTGCTCAATCGGTCCGAGCACACCGGAGAACGTCGACATCTCGGTGACCCAGATCGGCGACGCGTCTTCCCCGTGCTGGGCGAGCGTAGCGCGCATCCCGGCGACGATGGGGACTGCGGAACTGTAGAGTTGGTCGCCGGGCGAGAACGGCGAAGGGCGGGCGAGCCCGTAGTAGTGAAAGGCGTAGACGTCGATCCACTCCCCGCCGCCGGCGTCGAGGAAGCGATTGAGGTACGGAAGAAGGGCCATGTCGCCCATCGCGGGGCCGTCGAGCAGGCCGCCCATCACGATCCGGCACTCCG
>JBFYRA010000130.1:0-2866 GCA_041302485.1 Candidatus Bipolaricaulota bacterium | reverse complement strand
CTCGAAGAGCTTGGAGCGCACGACGTACGCCTCAACGACGCCGGGTTCGTGCTCGCGACGGTTCCGGCGACCGTACGCTCGGCGCCCATCGTCGCGTTTCTCGCGCACGTTGATACGGCGGCTGATTTCGCGGCAAGCAACGTAAAGCCCGTCGTCCATCGCGCCTACGATGGTCGAAAGCTCGTCCTCCCGGGCAATCCGGACATCGTCATCGACCCGGCCACGGATCGCGCTCTCGCCGGCCGCCGCGGCGACACGATCCTCACGGCCGACGGCACGACACTCCTGGGCGCGGACAACAAGTCGGGCGTGGCCGTGATCGTGACCCTGGCAGAGGAATTGCTCGCCGACCGCTCCATTCCACACGGCGATATCCGCATCTGCTTCACGCCCGACGAGGAGACCGGAACCGGGATCGGCCATCTCACGCTCGAGGAACTGGCTTCCGACGTCGCCTACACACTGGACGGCGAGGCGCTCGGTGAGGTCACCTACGAGAGTTTCTCCGCCGACCAGGCCGTACTCCGCATCCAGGGCGTCGCGATTCACCCCGGCAAAGCGAAGGGGCGGATGGTGAATGCACTGACGCTCGCGGCGAAGCTCATCGGACTCCTGCCGCAACACGCGCGCTGCCCGGAGACGACCGACGGGCGCGACGGGTTCATCCATCTCGTTCACATGGAAGGCGCAGCCGCCGACGTCACGCTGACCTTTATCCTGCGCGACTTCGAGCTCGCCGGACTCGAGAGCCACGGCCGAGCCCTCCAGGCCGCCGCGGACGCGATTGCGCAGCTCGAGCCGCGGGCCAGAGTCACGTGCACGATCACGCGCCAGTACCGCAACATGCGATACTGGCTCGAGAAGGACATGCGGCCAGCGCACCTCGCGCTCGAGGCCGTGCGCCGCTCCGGCGTCACGCCGGTCGAGGTACCCATCCGCGGCGGCACCGACGGCTCGCAGCTGACCGAACGAGGCCTGCCGACGCCGAACCTGTTTGCCGGCGTCCACAATCCGCACGGGCCGCAAGAGTGGTCGAGCGTCGAGGAGATGGTCAAGGCGACCGAGGCGTGTCTACACCTCGCGCGATTGTGGGCGGACGAGCCGAAGCCGGCCGGCCACGGGCGCTAGCCGCGACGCTCACTTCCGGACGGCAAAGTACGGACTCGCGTTGACGACCGTCTCGATCTCGACGCGGAACGCATCGCGGTCCGGAAACGGGTAGTGCGCCTCGAGCGCGCGCCAGGCTCCGTCCGGGTCCCCCGAGTAGAGCAAGTCAAGAACGAGAGGCAAGACCTCACACTTCGGCGTTCCGTCCCAGCCCAGATCTGCTCCGGTTGAGAGAGCGGCTCGCGCCCGCTCCGTATCTCGTTCGAGCTCCGGCACGTACAACTCGGGGTAGTCGGGACTCGCGGGCAGGTACCGCTGACCGAGCGCGTCGTACGCAAGGACGACTCGAACGGCAGGGCTTCCTGCGCAGGTGAACGCAAACGAGTCGTCGGCAGTGCCCCCTCTTGGACCCGTCACCATCAGAGTCGACGAGCCTGGCCGTCAGCGCTCCTTCTCCCGGGGAACCAATCGAGTCCTAAGGGGTACGTAGAGCGTTATCGTGTCGCGCGAAGGAAACGCGACGCGGAAGGAGGTTCTGGTGAAGAACACGTCCTCGTCGAGTTCGTTTCACATTCGCCGTCGCGAGAGCTATAGTGGTAGCGAGGAGGTAATGCGCATGACACAGCGGTGGGAAAACGCAGGCCCGCGCGAAGTGGGCCGATCGATGCTGCTCGCTCTTCTTGTGGGCTTGATGCTCTGTGCGCCCGTCCTTACGGCTCTGGGACAGGAGGAGAGGGTCGCAGAGAGAATCCTTCGCACGGTGGCTCTCCTGCCCGAGAACGACCTCCCGTCGCTCGTCCAGCTGGCCGTCGCGCTGAATCAGTTCCCCGATCTGCATGCGGCACTCATGGAGGCGCCGCGCGCGTTCCTCGCGGGACAAGCGGTGACGGCCCCCATCGCGCTGGCATCGAGCGCATTCCAGATCACGGCGATCGACTTCTCCGTCGCGTCGGAAAACCCGGATGATCCATGGTTCGGCGTCGCAGAGCCGTTGGATGGACTTGTGTTTGAGCCCAAAGGGCTCGGCATCTTCTACCGCAACGTCGGCATCTTCGTTCAGGAAGCCCACGAGCCGGCAGTTGGCGACATTCCCGGGACGATGAGGTCGGCTGTCGGGACCCCGACCCAGCAGGTTGAGGATGTCTACGCGCTCATCGCGAGACTGACGCCCGACGCACTCGAGACGCTGCGCGCGGCGATGAAGGAGCTCGATCGCCTGCCGGCCGATGCACCGGAACGGGCGCTCTTCCTGCGGAACCCGCGCGAGTACCTGTTCAGCCGAGAACTCACGTTGCCGGCTTCGACGTACCGCATCGTCGCCCTCGACTTCGAGCGCGCGGCGATCGTCGATGCGGTGAAGGCGGATCGCATCCGCGCGGGCCTCGCGGTGATTCCGGAAGGTATCGGCGTGTTTGGCTCGGAGGTGGGGATCTTCCTGCAGTTGGCGATCTAGGGCACGACGTCTCCGGCTGGGAGAAGAGGGGAGAGCCGCCGCGAGGCGGAGCTCTGGAGCAAGGAGGGCGCATGCTGGAGGCATTGGCGTGGAACGGAGTATCTAGACACGCTCGGCGCGCGGGAGTTTCTTCCCGCGCGGTGGGCTTTCTTGTCAGCCTGGGGGCCATCCTCGCGGTGGCCGCCGTTGTCGCCACCGCCGCCGACGTCTCGGTCGAGTCGCTGCAGGTTGGACTCGTTGCGGGCACGTCCCAGGTCGACCGCACCACGCTCGGCCTCGACAAGGGCATCATCGGGGACACGGTGC
>JBFYRA010000143.1:0-3633 GCA_041302485.1 Candidatus Bipolaricaulota bacterium | reverse complement strand
ATTCGCGCCGGGCGAGTACACGGTCTGGATTGGGACGGACGACGGGCGCTTCGTGGAATACGAAATCGTGCTCGTCGAGTAGGCGGAGAAGGAGCCTTCCGCAGTCGAGGCGGGCGGTCCTACGGGCCGTCCGCCTCCCTCCTTTCTTAGCGATAGGGACAGAGGTCTCGTCCAATGGCGAAGTGCCGGGCGCCTGCGATTGCCCGCCGACGTGCTCCATCCACCAGATTCCAGTAGTCTCAGAACATGGATGGGCGGCGCGACCGCCGTTCATGTCAAGCTTTCGACGGCAGGACGGCTGGAGGAGAGTGACCGGAGATGAAGCCATCGCTTGAGCGAGCGCTCGCCGTCGCGGCGGCCTGCGCGAGGGAGGCCGAAGCCGCGTACAAGAAGTGGGCCCGCATCGCGGAGTCGGAAGCAGACCGCCACCGACTCGCCGAGCTGGGCGCAGCGGAGCGCGGGCACTGGGAGCTGCTCGCCCACATCACGCCGGCCGATCTCCCCGCAGCGGCGCTCCCGCTTCCAGATCTCGGCATCAGAGACGGGAAGGCTGTCCGGCCGCTGCCATCCGTCCTCTCCGCGGAAGGGTTGTCCGCTGCCGTCGCGCGCGAGGCGATCTGTGCGGACATCTACGGTCGCCTCGCGGAGATGGGCGGCGAGACGGCGATGCTGTTCCAGTCGTTTGCGAACGAGGAGCGAGGCCACGGCAAGTGGTTGCAGGGAGTCCTCGATCGCGGAGCGGGCGAGGTGTAGCTCCGCGGGAACTTCTCGCTCCGCTTTGGGTAAGTCTGTCAGGCGTCTCATCTGCGTGGAGGTGGCGATATGCGGCGAGTTGGATGGCTTCTCGGATTGGCGATGCTTTTCGGTGTCGTGTTGGCGTCCGCGGCCGACTGTGGATGCTCTCAGGGCGTGGAACCGCCGTGCTACGTGACGTTCCGGTCGAACGAACTGATCGAGTTCTCCGCCGTGTTCCCGCTCGACTACTTCATCGCCCACTCGACAAGCGAGACGCCGTTTGCTCTCGGCTGGATGGTGACAGCCGCCGACGGCTCTGTCGTGCGCAGCGTCGAGTTCGACGACGTGGTGGGCTGGATGACCGACTTCATCTGGGATCTGCGGGACGAAGAGGGCCGTGACGTGGCCCCCGGCTTCTACCGCATCGCGGTCCTGACGACCGCGGGCCCCGTCGCGGCAGACGTGCGCATCGTTTCGTGCTGCACGCCATGCGTCGCGTGCTGGTCGTGCTGCGTGTGCTCGATTTGCCCGGCGCCCGGGGGCTTGTGCCCGTGTCTGCGCGGCGAGCCGTATCTCGTCCTCGACGTGAGTTCCACGAGAAGCTGCTGCCTGTTCACCTTCGGGCTCTACATCGAAGGGGCGACGCCGTAGGGCGGTGATTGGCGTCCACGGGGAGGGTGCGCGATGTCCGCGCCGCATCGGACGCACTACCCTCGATCCTGCGGCACGACGAGCTAGAGTCAGCGTGAGTGCACCATGACAACGACGCCTCCTTGACTCCGGGAGGGAGGAAGCAAGACGAGAGCCAGCTTCCTCCCTCCTCTTCCTTTGGTTGACGCGCGGCGTTGCCCTCGTACACTGGCGCCATGACGCGGTCCGCTCGGCTCTTCCTTCTGGTCTGTGGCTGCGCGCTGTTCGCCTCAATCGGCCCCGGAAGACAGGACCCCGCGAACCATTTCCGTGATCCTCATCTGGAAGGAGCCGTTCGCGCGGCGCTCGGGACTCCGACCGGACCGCTCGCCCGATCGCGCGTGGCCGGTCTTCAGGCGCTACGTGCCGTGGGATGCGAGATCGTCCATCTCGACGGGATCGAGACGTGCGCGGCGCTCACCGATCTCGACCTTGGCGAGAATTACATCTCTGACCTCGCGCCGCTTGCCGGTCTCACGCACCTCGAGACGCTCGTCCTGCGCTCGAATCGTGTCGAGGACGTGGGGCCGCTTGCCAGGCTCGTGAACCTGCGCCGACTGGACCTCGACTTCAACACGGTGGTCGACGTGTCCGCGCTGACCGGGCTCGAGCGCCTCGAGTTCCTGGGGCTCTGGGGAAGCAGGATTCGCGACATCCGGCCGCTCGTCGGACTCACGCGCCTCACCGAACTCGGCCTCAGCGCATGCCCGATCGAAGATCCGTCGCCGATCTCCGGCCTGCTAAACCTGCGCTGGCTCGGACTGCCGAACACGGGACTGCGGGACCTAGGGTTCCTACGCCCGCTCACGCGGCTCGAGCGGCTCAGTCTGGGAGAGAACGAGATCGAGGACCTCACGCCGCTTGGCGAACTGACGACGCTTCAGTTCCTCGGACTGAGCGAGAACCGCATCCGCGACATCTCGCCTCTCGCCGGGCTCGTCCATCTCCGGCGGCTCAGCTTGTGGGACAACGAGGTCCGCGACGTCAGCGCGCTGCGAGCCCTGACTGCACTCGAGCGTCTCTGGCTCGACAAGAATCCCGTGTCCGATGTCGGCGTCGTCGCTGCAATGACGAAGCTCGAAGTGCTTGGCCTGTCGCAGACAGAGGTCGCCGATCTCGGCCCGCTCTTGGCGAATCTCGGACTTGCGGAAGGGGACGAAGTCCGCCTTACCGGGATGCGAATCGACGCCCGTGCGGCCGACGCCGTGGCGGAGCTCGCGGCGCGCGGCGTCAAAGTGCTCGTCGGCGACGTGCCGGAATCCGAGCCGCCCTCCGGAGCGCCGTAGCGTGGCTACGCACCCGCGAAAGGATGTGCGTAGCTAGAGAGATGGCTTCGCCATCTCTTGCACCCGACAGCGAATCGCCCTAGCCGGGCGCGGCTACGCACCCGCGAAAGCATGTGCGTAGCTAGAGAGATGGGGCTGTTGGCCATCTCCCCTAGCCGCGCTCTCCGCCGGGAGGCGCGGCCCTGGCCTTGCCAGAGGAGATGGCGCTGTGGGCCCATCTCCCCTAGCCGCGCCCTACGCCGGGAGGCGCGGCCCTGGCCTTGCCAGAGGAGATGGTGCTGTGGGCCCATCTCCCCTAGCCGCGCTCTCCGCCGGGAGGCGCGGCCCTGGCACAGCCAGAGGAGATGGCGCTGTGGGCCCATCTCCCCTAGCCGCGCTCTCCGCCGGGAGGCGCGGCCATGTACTGGTTGTGGTAGATGAACAACTGGGCTGAGTCGAGCCTCGTGAACACGAGCTTCCAGATATTGGCGAAGATGTAGACCCAAAGCATGACGATCGGCATGGGATCGGAGCGGCTGGCGATGTCATCCGGAACGCCTCGATCGGCCCACCAGGTCTTGCGCAGGAGGCGCTCGCCGCGCCAGTCCTTGAAGCTGCCGGCGTAGCTCTCGAGCAGCCAGACGAAGTCGCCGAACCCCATCTTCGTTCGCACGCCGCTGCGCGTTGCCGGCAGCGGGGCGACGTTCTGCCCGCTCACCATGCGAACCCACGCCTCGACCATGTCGCATCCGCCGTGGTAGGCCATCGCGACGCCCGGCGTGATGCGGCAATTGCCGTCGATGAGGAAGGGGCGTCCCGTTCCGGTCTGGATGATGAAGTCGAAGCCGCAGAACCCGTGGAAGCCGAGGTGGCGAACGATCTTCGCCGCGGCGTCGTGACAGGCGGGATCCGGTCGGCTCTCGCGGCAGACCGTCGTCCCGCC
>JBFYRA010000126.1:0-8756 GCA_041302485.1 Candidatus Bipolaricaulota bacterium | reverse complement strand
GCCTGGAGGTTGAACTCGAGCGACCCCGCGGCGAACCCGGGGTCGGCGGTTGAGAAGAAGGCGGGAGCGGTGGCGACCGTCGAACCGCGGACATAGGCGAACTGCGGTGGCAGCGTGTCGCGGATGTCGACGCGGTACGCAACAGCAGGGCCGACGTTCTCGACGATCAGTTCGTAGGTCACCACGTCGCCAAGCTCGACGATGTTGTCGTATACGGCCTGACCGCCCCGGCGTACGGCCACAATCCCCTTCGCTGTGACCAGGGCGGGGGCGCTTGCGGCAGCCGTGAGGACGACATCATCTTGGTCGTCCTCATCCACGTCCTCGGGCACATCGCCGACGTTGTTCGCTGGGATGAGTCCTCGACCTCCATCTAGCCCCGAGGCCGTCAGGACGTTACGGTATGCAACTCCGGAACTCACCGGTCCGTCGACGCGGGCCTGGAATCGGAGCGTAAGCGCGCTCCCCGGAGCGAGATCGGCCCCCGTAGGCCAGGTGAGATTCGGTCCGGGCGACCCGACGGGGTCTGTTGCGTACGTGCCAGCAAGGCTCGGCCACGAAGCGGACGTCGTCCCGGGGACGACGGCGAGCGGAGCAGGTAGACGATCAAGCACGTCAACCCCATAGGCGCTGCCCAGCCCGACGTTGGCCACCGCGAGCTGGAACTCGACGACGTCTCCGGTTGCGATGGGTGCGGATGCGCCGAGCGAGCGGCCGTCTCTCACGATGCTCCGGATCCGCTTGTCCGTCACCAGCGCCGGGCGCGCTCCCACGAGGCTGACCTCGCTTGCGTCGTCGAGATCGGTGTCTTCCGGTACGAGGGCATGGTTGTCAGCCGGGATCGGCGTGCCAGCGCCGTCGACGCCTGTTGCGGAGAGCGTGTTCGTGTAGGTCTGTCCCTGTCGGATCGGACCGGACACGGAAACGTCGAACGTGAGAACGATCTGGTCTCCCGGGGCGAGCGTGGCGCTGAGCGGCCACGCGAGTGCGGCGCCCGGAAGCCCGGTCGGATCTCCCGAGGACGACCCGCCGGCCCAGACGGCGGCCGTTGGGCCGAGATACGTCAATCCCGGCGGCATGACGTCGGTGAGCGAAACGCCGAATGCCGGCCCCATTCCAGCATTCCGGACCCTGAGGGCGTAGGTGACCACATCGCCGACCTCGACCGACGTTGCGGGCACCTCGCGCGCCGCGCGAACAATCCTCGTCACAGCCTTCTCGGTGACCAAGGCGGGCATCCCTACGCGCACAGACGCAATGCCCGTGTCGTCGGCGTCCGAATCCTCGACATCGTCGTCTGTCGTGTCGCCGAGCGTCGCGTTGGCTCCGGGAATCGTTGTCCCGGCTCCGTCGCGGCCCGTGGCCGTGACCGTGTTCGGTAGCCACACAGCGGGGGCCGCGCTCGGCGTGACGCGCGCGGCGAAGCTGGCCGTCAGCGTCCCGCCTCCGGCGATCGTCGCAGCGATCGACGTGGAGAACCCCGTGGCCCCGTCTCCGAGCCCGAGCCCGCCACTGGCTGCCGGCGAACTGACCGAGTAGGTGCCGGCGCCCACAGGAGCCGACGTGTCGATGACGATTCCCGCGGGCAGCGTGTCCGTCAGATTGACGTCGTACGCTGTACCGAGACCGACGTTGCGCACGGTCACTTGATAGACGATGACGTCGCTGTATAGGACGGGGTCGACCACGCCGACGGAGACGCCGCTGCGGCGCACGTCGACGACCTGCTTGTCTACGGAGAGGGCCGGCTCGACCACGCCGATCGAGGCGATCCCCGTGTCATCGGCGTCCGAGTCTTCGGTGTCGTCGTCGCTCGTGTCGCCCACCGCCGCATTCGAGACGGCGATGGCGGCCCCGAGGTTGTCGACTCCGGCGGCCTGCGCCAAGTTGATCAGCGCGATTCCCTGGACCGCGGCGCTCGTGACGCGCGCGGCGTAGCTCGCAGTCAGAGTCGCTCCTCCGGCGAGCGTTGCGCCAAGCGGCGCCGTGAACGACGTCAGCCCGCTCGTCAGACCGAGCGAGCCCGAACTGGCCGGAGCGCTCACCGCGTACGTGCCCGCCGATCCCGGCGCTGCGGCCTGGATGGCGAGGCCCGTCGGGAGAGTGTCGGAGATGCTGACTCCGTACGCCGTGCCCAGCCCAACGTTGCGGACGACGAACTGGTAGAAGACGACGTCGCCGGGCTCAACGGGCCCCGATGCGCCGAGGCTCGCGCTGTTCCGCACGACATCGACGATCGTCTTGTTGACGCTGAGGGCAGGACGCGCTGCGCCGATCGTCGCGCTGCCGCTTCCGGCCGGGATGTCTCGCCCAGTGCCCTCCTGTCCATCAGCCCTGGCGATGTTCGTCAGGATGTCGCCCTGCTCGATCGAACTCTGCGCGCGGGCGCAGTAGCGGAGCGTGATGGACTGTCCGGCGGCCAGCGTCGCGTGGATCGTCGTCGTGAACGTGGTCCCGCCTGCCGGGACGGAGAACGTCCCGCTTCCGCCCGCGGACAGCGTGTACTGCCCGTCGTGTCCGGGAGCCGACGTGAAGTAGACAAGGCCGTCAGGCAGCGTGTCGGCGAGGTCGACGTGGAAGGCCGTGGCCGCGCCGTTGTTGGCGATGACGACCTGATACTCGACCACGTCGCCCGACTCGACTGCGGAGACGGGCCAGACGCTCGCCCCGCTCCGCCACACGTTGGTGATCGACTTCGCTGTCGTGAGACCAGGACAAGGGCAGGTGGCGGCTGCGACGGTTGCCTCGTTGTTCGCTTCCGAGCACTCGCACAGCGCGTTCGCCTCGTCGGCAACCACGCGGATCGCGTGCGGCGTGGCGCAGACGAGGGGCGGCGTCACGTAGCTCAAGGAGTACGTCGCGCCGGACGCGATCGACTGGGTCTCGTTATGGACGAGCGTCCCGTCCGCGTAGACGCGAACCGAGACGTCGTTTGCATTCTGCCCGCCTACATTCTGGATGCTTGCCGTGACGGTGAACGTGTCGTCGAGGTTGCAGACAGCGTTCACGTTCGACACGGCGAGATCCGGCGCGCTCACCCCGAACGTCGTTGACGCTGTGTTGTCGGCGCCGGCGCACTCGCATACAGCGTTCGCCGGGTCGACCGTCGCCGTGACCGCGTATCCGGTGCCGCATCCGAGAGGTAGAGTGAACGGCACCGTGATCGTCTGGCTCGCGCCAGCTGCCAGGGAGACCGTGGTTGACGCTTGCCCGGTCGCGGCGCCCGTGATGCCGACGACGACGCCCGACGGCGCCGTGCCGCAGCCAGAATTGCGCACGGTGACCTGCGCGAAACCAGGCGCGCAAGGGCTCGCCGCACTCGCTGTGAACGCGGTGATCACCAGGTCTGGAAGCGAAGACGTGTACTCTGCTGTCCGGCTGTTGTTCGTGCCCGTGCACTCGCACACTTCGCTTCCCGTATCGACCGTTGCCGTGAATGTGCAGGCGCAGGTGCCGCAGCCGCTCCATGCCGTCGCGACCGGGAACTGCACGACGACGCCCGATCCGGCCGCGAGGCTTGTCACGCGCTGGCTCGAGAACGTGAGGCATCCACTCGTCGCCAGGCCCACGTTGAACGCGCCCGCAGCGCCGCAGCCCTGGTTCGTGACCGTGACGGCGACCGATCCGGAGATCGTGTCTACGGCGCAGGAGAGCCCCGCGAACGAGATCCCGCTCACCACCAGATCCGGGAACGAGATCGCGAGAGGACCGGCGCAGAGCGTGTTGTTCGTCCCGCTGCACTCGCAGATTGTGTTCGAGTAGTCCGCCTCGATGAGGATCGAGATCTCGCACGGCGAGCAGGCGTTGTAGGCGACCGTCCGATCGACGGCAAACGCTTGCGTCCCGCCTCCGGCGGCGATGCTGACGCCGGTGAACGTCTGCGTCCACTGGTCGAGCACGGTCCCGCTGCACGTCGCTCCGGCGTAGACCGTGAATCGCATCGGAACATTCGTCGTGAGTGCGGCGGAGCCGCAGCCCTGGTTGCGCAGGGTGATGTTCCCTTGGATTCGGACCTGACCGTCGCCGCTGCAGGTGGGGGCGAGCGTGCTCGATGCCACCGTGAGGTCAGGCGACGTCGGCGTGTAGCTCAAGGTGGCCGTGTTGTTGTTCTCGCGGCATTCGCAGACGGCGCTGCCCGTATCGAGCGTCGCCGTGAACTGGTACGAGCACGACGAGCACGCAATCGGCCAGCCGGACAGCGTCAGAACCTGGTTGCCGCCGGCAGCCAGCGGCAGGGTGCCGCCAAGGCTCGTGAACGTGCCGCCGCTCGACCAACCCGTCGTGGACTCCGAGAGCGTGAGCGAGAAATTGCTCGAGATTGCTGCGGTTCCCGTATTGCGGACGGTGAGCGACACGCGGCCGTTCGAGATGCCGTCGCTCGCGCAGGTGAATTGCGGCACGATGTCCGAGGACGAGATGGAGAGGTCGGGGACAAGCACCGTGGCCGTCCGCGTGACCGAGCCGCCGCTCGACGTGCACGAGTACTCGGCCGTCGTGTTGGGGTCTCCATCGAGCGCCGCCAGCGTGCAGCCCCACGATGTCACGGCCGTGCTCGTTCGTCGCGCGACCGTGCAGTCGTTGGGCGGCGCGGCGAGGCGCGCTTCGAGCGTGACGCTCTGCGACCCGCCCGGCGCGAGCGGGCCGAACTCCCATCCCCACTGCTGGGGATTGGCGCCGATCTGCGTCCCGCCCGACACACGGACGAGGTCGGCGCCGAGCGTGTCGATGATGCGGACGAAGCCAGCGGTGGACGCCCCGGTGTTCGTGACCGTGATCGTCCACGTCACGGTACTCGACGGGTTCGCGCAATCGAGCGTCGCCGTGGACGGCGTCATCGTCACCGACAAGGTTGGAGATGAGGCGGTCAGCGAAGGCGACGAGTTCGCCGTGTACTGCGTCCCGCAGCAGTCGTAGTAGTAGAGGTTGAGTGTCGCACTCGCCGTCGTGCGGTAGCAGGAGGCATCAACCTGGAAGCGGACGGCCACCGATCCGCTCGCGGGAATCGATGCACAGAGGTCGTTGCCGGGTCCCGTTGCTGTGGTGTTGTACCACGTGAGAACCTGTCCGGCCTGGGCAGGATCGGCGGCGGCGACGAAGCTCGCGCCGCAGTTGATCTCCGTCGTGCCGGCGCGATAGGCGAGGCCGGCGGGCAGAGTCAGACGAATGTCGGGACTGTACGCCGGCGCCGACGTACTGGCATTCGTCAACGTCACGGTCAGCGTCTTCTGGGTCTCGCACGATCCTATCGAGCCGGGCGACATCGTCGCGGCGGCCGTCACGCTCACCGCGCGCGTCGCCGTGGTCGACCCGCTCGCGTACGTCGACGAGAGGCAGTCCGGGGTTGTGGCCGAATTGCCGTCAGGGCCGCAGGCCCAGTACGCGCGGATCGAACTCGTGAGCGCCGTGCAGTCGGCGGGCCCGCCGGTCGAATTCGCCGTGGCGGTCAGCACAGCCGTCGATCCCACGCCCAGATTCAGGATCTCCCAAGTGACCGTCTGGCCGGACCCCGAGCCGCCGTCGGCCCCGCCGGTCGACGACACGTACGTCAGCCCGGCGCCCAGCGTCTGCTCGACCCACACCGCACTGGCCACGGCCGGCCCGCTATTCGTGACACGGATCTCCCACGCAACGTTGTCGCCGCAGGCGATCGGTTGCCCGGCGGCGGGCGATGTCTGCGTCGCGACGAGCGCAAGCGTCGGCTTCCGGGTCGCGATCGAGAAGGTCCCGATTCCGGACAGGAACGTCTGCCCGCAGGGGTTCTCGTAGCTCGTGCGCGCCTGCGTGATGCCGCCGTTGAAGTCGCAGTTCGCTTCGACATCGAAGCGAATGTCGATGATGACGCCGGGCGCCACTGCGGCGAGCGGCGCGACCTCGTTCTTCGTCCATGTCAGTGCAGGTCCCGGTGCGCCTGACGGCGCGGAGGCAGGTGTCCACGAGCCCGCGCCGACGCGGTACTCCGGGTTACCAGCGTAGACGAGCCCCGTCGGGAGTGTTGTCGTGGCGGCCAGGTTGTAGGCGGTCGCGATGCCCGCGCTCCTCAGCGTCATCGTCGCTTTCTGGATCGCGCAAGCATCGGTTGGCGTCACGGCGAGCGAGGTCGACACGACGTTGGCCGGCGCAACGAGCACGTACGAGCTGTCGGATCGCGGCGTCTGGCAGGCGTCGCCTCCGCAGCCCCAGCCGACCGTGGCGACGTTCGTCATGTTGCTGCAGGCGACGAGGTCTGCCGTGAACGTGATCACGGGGCGTTCGCCCGGCGCAACGCGCTCGAACAAGAAGGAGGCGCCGTTGATGGGAATGCCGAGATGGTTCTGGTTCGGCTGCGTCGTCAACGAGCCCGAGTAGCCCGATGCGGATGAGGATGCGTAGACAAGACCGCTCCCGAGGACATCGTCGACGGTCACGTTGTGGGCCGTGCCGTTCGAGCTGTTGTACAACTCGATGCGCCAGGTCACGGACCTCGACGTCGTGTAGATGACTTCGGGCGTCTTCGAGATGTAGACGTCGCCGGTCAGGCGCAGCGATGACGAGGCGGACGCAGACGCGGAGCATGTGTCGTTGTAGCCAACGATGTTGTTGCAGAGGTCGTCGAAGGTGCCCGTAGCTGAGAGCGCAATCAGCGGGCCGCCGCACTTCGCGGTCACGGGCACCGTGAGCGTTGCCGTCGCGCCAGGGCCGCTGAACCCATCGGCGAACCGCCACTCGACGGAGTTAGGCCCTACGATCGGGGCTTCGGTTGGGGTGACACCGCTCCACGTCGCTCCGGCGAAGTTGGCGATCACGCTGGAGGTTCCCGTGAGCACGAGCCGCGCGTCGTACGGATCGGCGAGGGATGAGGCGCGCTGGAACGTGAGCGTCACGTTGTACGTTGCGCAGTCTTCCTGGATCGTCGGAACCCCCGCGATCCCGACGCTCATCGACGGGGGCTGGATCGTGAGGAGCTGCGTGTCATAGAACCGAGTGCACGGGCCGACTGTCGGGATCTCGTGGGACGCCCAGACGTAGAACGATGACGAGCCGCCGCATGCGGGCGTGCTCGCCGACGTGGCCTGCAAGTCGTAGGTGAACGTCAGGGTATGTCCGCGCACGGGTCTCGGATCGGTCGCCGTCAGCGTGAGTTCTGTGAGTCCGTCCGCGACGACGACCGCTGTCGGGATTCCATCGATCGTCGCCGTCGCGCTCCCCGGGACGTAGACGAGGCCATTCTCTCTGATGAACGAGTAGACGAAGTCGCTGAACGTGACGGCGTCGAGCCCCGCGTCATCATCGAACGCGTGTACGTCGGTCACCGTCACAGCGTCGCCGCATCGCTCCAGAACAGCGGTCGAGACCGTGAACACCGACGTGTGTAGCCGCTCGCACGTGATGGCCATTGTTGCGCTGCTTGCAGCAGAGAGAACGCAACCACAGCAGCTCACCGCCGTCGCACTCACGGTGTTCGTCTGTTCGGTGTAGCAGAAGCCGCAATCGAGCGGGACCTGGACGATGAGCTCCCATCCGGAGCTGGTCGTGGCCGCGGGGTCGAACGTCCACGTGACTGTGCCACCCGTGCCGCCGACCCCGGGCACCCAGGTTCCCCCCGCCGACGCGACGACGGCGAACCCGGCCGGGAGGCTGTCGGTCACCGTGACGATCCCGGTCGAACCGCCGCCGCACGACGCTGGGCCCGAGTACGTTGCGGTGACGTTGTACGTGACCTGGGATCCAAACTGGACGATGGACGGCCCGGTCTTGGACACGGAGAGGCCCGGCGCGGCCGAAGCGCCAATCGAGCCGAACTTCGGCGCCGCGCGGTGCGCAACGCCGCAATCGTTCAGGTACTCGAGCGTGTAGAGTGGCGATCCGCTCGGCGTGCCGGCGCACCAGTCCCCGGAGTACGTCACGTCGAACGTGAGGGTGAAGGTGGTGGACGCCGCGATGTCGGGCAAGTGAAAGCATCCGCCGCTGTAGGTTGCCCCACCGCCCACGTTGGAAACGACGAGGGAACCGAAGCTCGCACAGAGCGTCCCCTCATGTGCTGTGCCGTCGCCCGTGTTCTCGATCTGGATCGTGACGGTCGTCGTTGCCGCGCAATAGGGGATCGTGATCGTTGGCGCGCTGAACTCGAGGAACGGGAGGCGTTGAATGAACGCGACGGACGATGTGGCAGCCCCCGAGCCGCATTCCCCGAGGCCGGTCGCCGTGTCATTGCACACACTGCCGTCATCGCAACCGCAGCGTGTGTCGAGCCTGTTCTCGAGCCCCGTGCATGCGATAACGCGGGCGACGAGCGTGATCTGTACCGAGTCGTCCGGGTCGATGTCAGCCAGGGCGGGGATGTCGCCGGAGTCCCATGTGACCACCTGGCCCGCGGAGACGCCGGACGGAGATGACGAAACGTACTCGAGTCCCGTGCCCAGCGTGTCCGTGACGACGACGTTCTTGATGCTGCCCAAGCCCGTGCTGCTGACGGTCAAGGTCCACGTGACAAGGTCGCCGACTCCGCCTGACGGATTGGCCGGCAGCTTCCTGACGGCGACGGCGCCGGGGAGGATCTCGACGGACAGCGAGTCGCTTGCCTGGTGGGGCGTTCCGGGCTGGGTGCAGTCCACATAGTCCACCTGCGCGGCGACGGTTCCGGAGACAGCAAGGCATGTGGTGGAGAGGCGGTACTCGACTGTGACCGTCCCACCGGGCGGGAGGTCATAGGCCGAGCCGACGACGGCATCGACGCTCCAGCTTCCGAGTACCGGGTTGGCCGGAATCGTTCCGTATCC
>JBFYRA010000134.1:0-11308 GCA_041302485.1 Candidatus Bipolaricaulota bacterium | reverse complement strand
CGCGGCACGTTGACAAACGGTCCACTCGCGGGATATCCTCTGGCCGACATCGGAGCCGCCGTAATCGGCGGATCTTATCATCCGGTAGACTCGTCCGAGCTTGCGTTTCGTGCTGCGGCGTCCGCCGCCTTGCACAAAGCGTACGGCGCGGGTGTGTTTGAGCTTCTCGAACCGATCATGGAGGGAGAAGTCATCACGCCCGCCGAGTACCTGGGTGAGGTGATGGAGGACCTGGCGCGCAGGCGGGGAGAGATCCGCACGCTTCGGTCGCTGGAGACGGTGCAGATCCTCATGGTCTGCATTCCGCTCGGCGAGACGTTCGGGTACGCGACGCGGCTGCGCTCCTTGACCCAGGGAAGGGCGACCTACTCGCTGCGAGTGGCTCGCTATGAAGTCGTCCCGGAAACACTGCGGGAGAAGATCGTCAAGAGCAGAGGGTACTGACATGGCAAGAGAGAAGATCCGCATCAAGCTGCGGGGGTACGATCACGAGCTCGTCGACAGTTCGGTTCGGAAGATCGTCGAGTCGGCGAAAGAGACGCGCGCTAAGATCGCGGGGCCGATCCCGCTTCCAACCGAGCGGCGTGTCTACACCGTCTTGCGGTCTCCGCACATCGACAAGCGATCGATGGAGCATTTTGAGCGGCGGATCCACACGCGCTTGCTGGACATCAAGGAGCCGACCTCCGAGACGATCAACGCGTTGATGGACATCGAACTTCCCACGGGAATTGACATCGAGATCAAACTCTAGGCACGGAGGTAGGCGACGCATGGCTCGGAGGCTTCTCGGCAAGAAGATCGGCATGGCGCAGGTGTTCGTTGACGACCGCGCGGTGGGCGTCACGGTCATCGAGACTCCGCCTTGCACGGTCGTCCAGATCAAGACGAAGGACGTCGACGGATACGACGCCCTCCAGCTTGGCTACGACGAGGTGAAGGACTCGAAGGTGTCGCGGCCCGTAGCCGGTCACTTCAAGAAGTCCGGCATCGCGACGCATCGCCACCTGTTCGAGATTCGTGTCGACAACATCGGCGAGTACAAGGTCGGAGACCAGATCGGCGTCGCGACGTTCGCGGAGGGCGACAAGGTTGATGTGTCCGGCGTGAGCCGTGGGCTCGGGTTCCAGGGCGTCGTCAAGCGCTGGAACTTCAGCGGAGGTCCCGACAGCCACGGGTCGAAGTTCCACCGGCGACCCGGGTCCATCGGATGCCACGTAGAGCCCGGGCGAGTCATCAAGGGACGCAAGATGCCGGGACACACGGGCAATCGGCGCGTCACGGTGCGTGGACTCCGCGTGGTGAAGGTCGACGCCGAAAGGAACCTGTTGATTCTCAAAGGGGCGACGCCGGGCGCTCGCGGCACTCTTCTGGAACTGGGGAAGCGCAATGGTTGAAGCAAAAGTCTACGCGTTCGCCGAGGAAGCCGGTCCTAAGACCGTGGCGCTCGACGAGCGGCTGTTCGGCAGAGAAGTCAACAAGGACCTCCTGTACCGCATGGTCCGTCTGCAGATGGCGAATCGCCGTCAGGGCACGAGCTGCACGAAGACCCGCGGCGAGGTGCGGGGCGGAGGTCGCAAGCCGTGGCGACAGAAGGGCACCGGGCGCGCGCGCCAAGGTTCGCGACGCTCACCCCTGTGGGTCGGCGGAGGCACGACGTTCGGTCCGAAGCCTCGCGACTACACGATGAACCTGACGAAGAAGATGCGCGCCGGGGCTCTTGTCTCGGCGCTTTCGGATCGCGCGCAAGAAGGTCGCGTCGTGCTCGTCGATCGCATGGCGTTCGACGAGCCCAAGACGAAGAGCGCCGTGGCGCTCCTCGCGAGGCTGGGCGTCTCCGGCAGCGCGCTCATCGTCGTCAGCGCGGCGGAGTACGGTCGCGCGGTCAAGAAGTCGTTCACGAACCTCCCTTACGTGAAGTGCATCGCGGGGTGCGGAGTCAACGTGTACGACATCCTGCGCCACGACCACCTGGTCATGACGGCCGGCGCGGTCGAGGAGCTGCGGGGGAGGATCTAGCCATGGCGAAGCTTCACCATCCGGAAGACATCGTGCTCGCGCCTCTCGTGACCGAGGACACGGTACGGAAGACGGAGGAGCGGAAGTACGCGTTCCGCGTCGCCTTGGGGGCGAACAAGGTCGAGATCCGCAAGGCGATCGAAGAGCTGTTCAAGGTCAAGGTCGAGAAAGTGTGGACGGCCAACGTCCACGGCAAGCCGCGCCGCGAGAGGCTGAACCAGCTTCACGGGCATACGTCACGTTGGCGAAAGGCCACCGTGCGGCTGGCGCCGGGCGACCGCATCGAGATGATGGGAGGCTAGACTGACATGGCGCTGAAACGATACAAGCCGACGACGCCCGGACGGCGGCATGCCGAGCTGCCGGACTACAGCGAGCTGTCGCAGGTCGCTCCGGAGAAGAGCCTGCTTCGCCCGAAGCCGAAGAAGGCCGGGCGGAACAACCAAGGGCACATCACGGCGCGCTGGCGTGGCGGCGGGCACAAGCGGCAGTACCGAATCATCGACTTCGCGCGCGACAAGGACGGGATTCCCGCTCGCGTCGTGACGCGCGAGTACGACCCGAACCGCTCGGCGTGGATCACCCTCCTTCACTACGCGGACGGTGAAAAGCGCTACATCCTCGCTCCGGTCGAGCTTCCGGTCGGGGCCGTGGTGGAAGCGGGTGACAACGCGGAAGTCTCAGTGGGCAACTCGCTTCCGCTGTCCAAGATCCCGCTGGGCTCGATGATTCACAATCTCGAGTTCTACCCGAAGAGCGGTGGCGCGATCGCGCGATCGGCCGGCACGTCGGCAAAGCTCATCGGCAAGGAAGGGGACCGCGCCCACGTTCGACTGCCGTCGGGCGAGGTGCGGATCTTCCGCACCGACTGCCGCGCGACGGTGGGAGAGGTGTCGAATCCCGACCACAAGAACGTGAAGCACGGATCCGCTGGCCGCATGCGTCACCTCGGCTGGAAGCCTGAAGTGCGCGGTACGGCGATGAACCCGGTCGACCATCCGCACGGTGGCGGCGAAGGCCGCGGCCACGTCGGCGGCCCGAAGGTGTCGCCGACAGGCAAGACGGCGAAGGGCGGCCGCACGCGTAACCCGCGGAAGAAGAGCAAGGCGCTGATCGTGCGCCGCGCCGGCGAAGGCCGGCGGTAGGGGAGGCCCTGATGGGGAGATCAACGAAGAAGGGTCCCTTCGTCTGCGCGAGCCTTCTCGAGAAAGTGCAGCGCGCGAAGCGGGGGGACTCGAAAGAGATCAAGACGTGGTCACGGGCTTCGATGGTGACTCCCGAGATGGTGGGCCTGACGATTAAGGTCCACAACGGGAAGATCCACATGCCGGTGTCCATCGTGGAGAACATGGTCGGCCACAAGCTCGGGGAGTTCGCGCCGACGCGGACCTTCCGGTCGCACGGCGGCATGAAGAAGAAGAAGGCCCCGGGCCTGACGTAGGAGATGCTATGGAAGCACGAGCTATTGCGCGCCACATTCGCATGTCGCCACGGAAAGCGCGACTCGTGATTGACGCGATTCGAGGCAAGGGTGTGAACGAGGCGCTTCGGATCGTGAGGCTGTCGAGCAAGAAGTCGGCCTTACCGATCCGGAAGACGCTGGAGTCGGCGATCGCCAACGCAGAGTCGAACTTCGACGTCGATGTGGACAGCCTCTACGTTGTCAAGGCGACCGTCGACATGGGCAAGTCCCTGCGGCGGATCCAGCCTCGCGCGTATGGTCGTGCCGATGTTGTCCGGCATCACACGAGTCACGTGACGATCGTCGTCGGCGATAGGGAGCGTGGGTAATGGGTCAGAAGATTCATCCGATAGGATTCCGCGTCGGTGTCACGCGGAAGTGGGTATCCAACTGGTACAACCCCAAGTTGGCTCCCGAGTACATCGCCGAGGACAAGAGGATTCGCGATCTGATCCAGGACAGGTATCGCAGAGCCGCCGTCGCTGAGATCAACATCGAGCGGTCGAAGGAAGACCGTGTGTCAATCGTGATTCGCTCCGCCCGGCCCGGGATCATCATCGGTCGTGGCGGAAGCGAGATTGAGCTCCTGCAGAAGGCCCTCGAGGATCTGACAGGACGAGTCGTCAAAGTCTCGATCCAAGAGATCGAGCGGCCCGACCTCGAAGCGCGACTGGTGGCGCAGGATGTCGCGCTGCAGATCGAGAACCGCACCGTGCCGGCGCGGACGATGAAGGAAGCCATCCGCCGCGTGATGGGTGCCGGGGCTGAAGGCGTCAAGATCAAGGTCAGCGGGCGGCTCGGGGGCACGGACATCGCGCGCACAATCACGATGAAGGAAGGCCGAATCCCGTTGCAGACCCTGCGAGCCGACATCGACTACGGGCTCGTGGAGGCGCGGACAAAGTATGGGAACATCGGTGTGAAGGCGTGGGTGTTCCGCGGCGAGCGATCGCCTCGCGCCCGCCGAGACGAGGTGAAGTAAGATGCCGCTCCTTTTCCCGAAGCGTACGAAGTACCGGAAGATGCATCGCGGCCGCAAGGCCGGAAAGGCAACGCGCGGAAATCAGATCGCGTTCGGCGAGTTCGGAATCCAGACGCTGGAAGCGTCGTGGATCACCCAGGCCCAGATTGAGGCATGCCGAACGACGATCGCGCGAACGACGCAGCGCGGCGCCCGGTTGTGGATCCGCATCTTTCCGGACAAGCCCATTACCAAGCACCCGGCGGAAGCCCGCATGGGAAAAGGGAAGGGGCCGGTCGATCACTGGGTTGCGGTCGTGAAGCCCGGCAGCGTCTTGTTCGAGATCTCCGGCGTCACCGAGGAGCAGGCGAAACACGTGCATTACCTCGTCGGCAACAAGCTGCCCGTTCGCACGCGGCTGAAGCGGCGACTCGTTCTGGGAGGCGAAGTATGAAGTCCGACAAGCTGCGCGAGATGACGCTCGACGAGCTCGGTCATCAGACGCGGGAAATGAAGCGCAAGCTGTTCCATCTTCGCTTCCAGCGCGCCACCGGGCAGCTCGCGAACACGGCCGAGCTGAAGAAGGCGCGCCAGGCCGTCGCGCGAGTCCTGACGTTGTCGACAGAGAAGAGGCGGGAGCGGGAGGACGTGCGATGAA
Organism: Candidatus Bipolaricaulota bacterium; assembly: GCA_041302485.1. Classification (GTDB taxonomy): domain Bacteria; phylum Bipolaricaulota; class Bipolaricaulia; order UBA7950; family UBA9294; genus CAIOGO01. The sequence continues at coordinate 6,208 of JBFYRA010000134.1, read as the reverse complement.
GAAGACGAAGACCGGGGTCGTCGTGAGCGACCGGATGGAGCAGACGATCGTCGTCCAGGTCGAGGAGCATCGCCTTCATCCCCAGTACCGAAAGCACGTGACGCGGCACGTGAAATTCCATGCGCACGATCCTCAGCAGGAGGCCGGCATCGGAGACCTGGTCAGGATCGAGGAGTGTCGTCCGCTGAGCCGCACCAAGCGGTGGCGGCTGGTGGAGATCGTCGAGAAGGCGGAGGGCTGACATGATTCAGATGCAGACGATGGTGAAGGTGGCGGACAACTCCGGCGCGAAGCTGGTTCGCTGCTTCAACATCCTCGGTCCGTCGAATCGGCGCATGGGGGAGATCGGCGACATCGTCGTTGGATCCGTCCGGAAGCGTCTTCCGACGAGCGACATCGAGAAGGGCCAGATCGTGCGTGGCGTCATCGTCCGAACTCGTAGCGCCTACCGGCGCGAGGACGGGACGTACATCCGGTTCGACGACAACGCGATCGTGCTGATCAATGCCCAGGGGGAGCCGATCGGGACCCGCGTGTTCGGTCCCGTGGCTCGCGAACTGCGCGACAAGAAGATGATGCGGATCATCTCGCTGGCGCCTGAGGTTCTCTAGGAGGAAGCGATGCGAAGTGTGCGCAAGGGAGACCGCGTCCAGGTTCTGTCCGGTGATGACCGCGGCAAGATCGGCCGAGTTCTGTCGGTGATTCCCGAGACGGATCGGGTCCTTGTGGAGAACGTCAACATGGTCACGAAGCACCAGCGAGCGACGCAGACGCTTCGCCAGCCAGGCATTGTGAAGCGCGAGGCGGCGATTCACGCCTCGAACGTGCTGCCGATCTGTCCCGAGTGCGATGCCCCGGCGCGAGTGAGGTTCATCGACGTCGACGGCAAGAAGACGCGGAAGTGCAGTCGGTGTGGGGAGACCTTTTAGTGATGCTGCTACATGAGAGGTACGTGAAGGAGATCGCCCCGCGTCTCAAGGACGAGTTGGGCATCTCGAACGTGATGGAGATTCCGCGGATCGTCAAGGTCGTCGTCAACATGGGCGTCGGCGACAAGGACAACCCCAAAGTGTTGGAGGGGGCGGTCCAGAACCTGGCGAAGATGACGGGGCAGCGGCCCGTCGTGACGAAGGCGAAGAAGTCGATCTCCGACTTCAAGCTGGTTCTCGGCGATCCGATCGGTTGCCGGGTTACGCTGCGTGGCGAGCGGGCGTACGAATTCCTGAACAAGCTGTTCAACGCTGTCTTGCCAGGGATCCGCGACTTCCGCGGCCTGTCGGCGTCGGCGTTTGACGGGCGGGGCAACTACACGGTCGGACTGTCCGAGCAGTTGACGTTCCCCGAGATCGAGTACAGCGAGATCGTGAAGACCCAGGGAATGGACGTCACGATCGTGACGTCCGCGAGAGACGACCGCGAGGGCTACGTGCTTCTCAAGGCATTGGGATTCCCGTTCAACGACTAGGGGGCAAGGATGGCGAGAAAGGCCTTGATCAACAAGTGTAAGAGCACGCCGAAGTTTCCCGTGCGCAAATACACTCGGTGTAATCTGTGCGGGCGTCCCCACGCCGTTTTTCGGGACTTCGGGATCTGCCGGCTCTGCTTCCGCAAGCTCGCCCATCTGGGGGAGATTCCGGGGATCAAGAAGGCGAGCTGGTAGGAGGACATGATGATTCCTTATCCGATTGGCGACCTGCTGACGAGAATTCGCAACGCGAACTCGCGGCTGCACGATGACGTCACGATGCCGCACTCCAGGCTGAAAGAGGCCGTAGCTCAGATCCTGCTTCAAGAGGGCTACCTGACGGCGGTGGAGAGAGTCGCCGGAGATCCTCAACCGACGCTTCGCATCCAACTGAAGTACCGCGGAGAACGGAACCGCGCCCGGCGCGCGATCAACGAGATCCGCCTCGTCAGCAAGCCGAGCCGACGCGTGTACGTGGGGAGGGAGGATATCCCTCAACCGCTCGGAGGAATGGGGATCTGCGTCGTGTCCACCTCGCAGGGCGTGCTGTCCGGAACTGAGGCGCGGACGCGGGGCCTCGGCGGCGAAGTGCTTTGCGAGGTCTGGTAGGGTGATGCTCACATGTCGAAAGTAGGGAAAGTGCCGGTCGCTGTGCCGAGCGGCGTGAAGGTGACGATCGGCGAGGCGACGATCATTGTCGAAGGGAAGCACGGTCGGCTCACGCAGGCGTATCGGCCGGACATGGTGGAGATCGCCCTCGCGGGCTCTATCGTCAGCGTGTCCCGGCGGAAGGAAGGCAAGGAGTATCGCGCCTACCATGGCCTCTACCGCAGTCTCGTCGCGAACATGGTCAAGGGCGTCGCCGAGCGGTGGGAGAAACGATTGGTCATCAAGGGGCTCGGGTACCGCGCGCGTCTGCAGGGCAACACGATCATCCTCGACCTGGGGTACGCGGGGCCGAAAGAGTACGAGCTTCCGAAGGGGATTGAGGCCGAGTTGCCGAACCCGTCGGAGGTCGTGATTCGCGGTGCCGACAAGCGGGACGTCGGGCAGGTGGCGGCGGAGATCCGCCGTCTGCGCAAGCCGAGCGTGTACGACGGAAAGGGCATCCGCTACAAGGATGAGATCGTCATCCAGAAGGCCGGGAAGCTCGGCGGGCAGGGCGCCGCGTAGGGGGAATAGACTATGGCAAGAATGACGAACCGAGCTGCCGAACGTGAGAAGCGGCATCGCCGCATTCGCCGGCGGATCGCCGGATCGGCGGCGCGGCCTCGCCTGTGCGTGACGAAGACGCTCTGCCACCTGTACGCGCAGGTCATCGATGACGACGCCGGCAGAACGCTGGCCCAAGCGTCGACGCTCGATTCCGAGCTGCGTGCGGACGTGAGCGGCCCGAATCGCAAGGCGGCAGCCAAAGTCGCGGCCAAGCTCGTGGAGCGCGCGACCCAGGCAGGCATCAAGCAGGTCGTCTTCGATCGCGGCGGGTACCCGTATCATGGCGTGGTTTCGGCCTTTGCTGAGGCCTGTCGGGAGGGAGGGTTGGAGTTTTGATCAGCCACGACGAGTTCGAGAACGAGATCATCGACATCCGACGGGTCAGCAAGGTGACGAAGGGCGGACGCAACCTTCGATTCCGTGTGACCATGGTGGTCGGAGACCGCAAGGGGCGCGTCGGCGTCGGAGTCGGCTCGACGACGGAGATTCCGCGAGCGATCCAGCAAGCAATTCGCGACGCGAAGAAGAGCATGGTCACGGTGAATGCCTCCGGCGGAACGATCCCCCACCAGACGTGGGGCAAGTTCAAGGCCGGGAACGTGATGCTGAAGCCGGCGCACCCCGGGACCGGGATCATTGCCGGAGTGACGGTGGGCGCGATCTGTCGCCTTGCCGGGATTCAGGACATCCTGACCAAATCGATCGGGACGACGAACCCACTGACGCTGTCGCGCGCCGCGCTCGACGGGCTGGCTCGATTGCGCAGCCAGCGCGAGGTGGAAGAGCTGCGAGGCGTGAAGCTGGGCGAGGAGGCTGGGCATGCGGCTTGAGGATCTGCGCCCCACGGCGGGAAGCACGCATCGGCGCAAGAGAGTAGGCCGCGGCGGCGGCTCCGGGCACGGCGGGCACACCGTCGGCCGCGGGATGAAGGGGCAGAACTCCCGTAGCGGCGGCGGCACGCGGCTCGGCTATGAGGGCGGACAGACCCCGCTTTGGATGCGCGTTCCCAAGCGCGGGTTCCACAACTACGCCCGGATCGAGTGCGCGTGCGTGAACGTCGACACCCTCGACGTGCGATTCGAGGCCAACGACGAGGTGACTCCGGAGACGCTGATGGATCTGCGCCTCATTCACGATCGAGGTCGCCCCGTGAAGATCCTCGGGCGCGGCGAGATCTCGAAGCCGCTCGTCGTACGCGCGCACAGGTTCGGGGCCGAGGCGAAGCGGAAGATCGAAGAGGCCGGCGGCCGGGCCGAGGTGATCTAGGATGTGGGAGAAGTTCTCGAGCCTGTTCAAAGTCCCTGAGCTGCGGAAGAGAATCCTCTTCACGCTCGGCGCGATCGTCATCTTCCGTATTGGCGTGCACATCACGGTCCCCGGCGTCAGCACGGAGATCCTGAAGGAGATCTTCAGCCAGGGATCGGGCGGCCTGTTTGACTTCATGAACATGTTCACCGGCGGCGCGCTGGAGCAGTTCTCGCTCTTTGCCCTTGGCGTGACGCCCTACATCAACGCGTCGATCATCTTCAGCCTCCTTACGTCGGTGGTGCCGAAGCTGAAGGAGCTCCAACAGCAGGGACGCGAGGGGCGGCGGAAGATCACCGCGTACACGCGCTGGGCGACGGTCGGACTCGCGGTTGTGCAGGGGGCGTTCATGACCGCGCTGATCGGGAGCGCCGTGACGGGCGGACCGACGGTCCTCTTCTACGTCACGACCGTGACCGCTCTCACGACCGGCACGATCTTCCTGATGTGGCTGGGCGAGCGCATCACTGAGAACGGAATCGGGAACGGCATCAGCATGCTGATCATGGTCGGCATTCTGTCGCGATTCCCCGGATCGATCCGGGGAATGTGGGCCGATATCAGCGGCGGCGTGGCGAGCCCGATCTGGGGCATCGTCTTCATCGCGCTGCTCATCGTCGTGATCGCGGCGATGACGATGGTCCAGCAGGGACAGCGGAAGATCCAGATCCAGTACGCAAAACGTACGATGGGGCGGCGCGTCTACGGCGGCCACTCGTCGCACCTGCCGCTGCGCGTCAATCAGGGCGGCGTCATCCCGGTCATCTTCGCCTCGGCACTGTTGAGCCTGCCGATCACGCTGTTCCAGGCGCTCCCGGGCCTGAAGCAGTACGTCGGAATCATTCAGTCGGGGAGCCCGTTGTACATGGGGCTCTACGTCGTCCTGATCTTCTTCTTCACCTACTTCTACAGTTCGATCGTCTTCGATCCGGCAGACATCTCGAAGAACATCCGCGAGGCAGGCGGATTCATTCCCGGCGTGCGGCCGGGCGAGCCGACGGCCGACTACATCACCGGGATCATGAACCGGATCCTGCTTGTGGGAGCAGTCTTCCTGTCGGCGATCGCGATCCTTCCGTATCTCTTGTCCCAGGCGAGCAAGCTTCCGACCATGTTCTTGATTGGCGGAACATCGCTCCTGATCGTGGTCGGTGTCGGCATCGACACGATCATGCAGATCGAAGCGCACCTCGTGATGCGACACTACGAGAGCCTCACGAAGTCGGGACGCTTGCTCGGGAGGCGGGGCTAATGCCCGGTCGGCGCGTCGTGTTCCTCGGTCCTCCCGGAGCCGGGAAAGGGACGCAGGCGAAGCGTGTTGTCGATGCGCTTGGCCTCCTGCACCTCTCGACCGGCGACCTCTTGCGCGACGAGGTCGCCCGCAAGACAGCACTCGGCGCGGAGGCGAAGGGTGCCATGGACCGCGGCGAGCTCGTTCCGGACAAACTGATTCTCGACATGATCCGTGGTCGGTTCGCGTCCGCGACGAAGGGGTTCCTGCTGGACGGGTTTCCGCGGACGGTCGCGCAGGCCGAGGCGCTGGAAGAGATCACGGAGTTGGATGAGGTGGTCAGCATCGACCTCTCCCGCGAAGAGGTTGTGCGGCGGCTGACGTCGCGGCGGGTCTGCCGCGCGTGCGGAGCGATCTACAACCTGACCTTTAACCTGTCGGCCGATGGCGCGAAGTGCGCCGCGTGCGGCGGCGAACTCTACCAGCGCGACGACGACCGCCCGGCGGTGATCGAGAACCGATTCGACGTGTACGAGAGCTCCACCGCGCCGCTCATCGCGTTCTACCGGAAGCGCGGGCTGCTGCACTCGGTGAACGGCGAACTCGGGAGCGACAAGGTCTTCGCCGAGATCATGCGGATTCTCACGGCGGCATGATCTCGATCAAGACCGAAGAGGAGCTGGCCGTGATGCGCGAGAACGGCCGTCTTCTTGCCGAGATTCTCGGCGAGCTCGTGTCGGAGGTACGGCCGAGCCGGTCGACGGCGTTCTTCAATCGAATGGCGGCTGAGCGGATTGCGGAGTGCGGCGGCGAGTCGGCGTTCGATCGACTGGCGGGGTTTCCCGGCGTCATCAACACGTCGCTCAACGAGGAAGTGGTGCACGGGGTGCCGTCCGAGGAGCGACTGCTGAAACAGGGCGACGTCTTCTCGATCGACATCGGGATGATTCGCAAGGGATTCTGCGTCGACATGGCGACGACGGTGGGCGTCG
>JBFYRA010000127.1:0-6659 GCA_041302485.1 Candidatus Bipolaricaulota bacterium | reverse complement strand
TGTCGCGTTTCGGAGAGTCGGAGCGCGTTCGGGTGGAGACGCTCGTGCCTACGGTGCTCGTCGTCGACGCCTCCTGCGACGCGACCTTCGGGCGTCAGTTGGCTCAGGCCGCCGATCTGCGCGTGGTTCCATACCGCGACCTCGCGAGTGCGCTCGACGCGCTGCGCCAGGACGTCGGACACCTCGTGATGGACATCGCGAAAGGCCAAAACGGGGGAGGGCTCGGCCTTTCCGTCGCCCTGCACTACGATCAGACGAGCCAGTACTCGGCGATCGCCGCGGCCGGCGTGCGGCGGTTCCTCGAGACCTATCTCACGAGCGTGGTCGCGGCGAAGCTCGACGCGCTCGGGGTCGAGTACTCCGATCTCTCACCGCCGCTGACCGTGAGGACCCTGGACGTCGCGACCGGCGAGTCGTTCGGCCGGCTGTTCCTCAGCCGCCTCTTGCCGTACTTCATGGTGCTCGCCGTGCTCACGGGCGCGATGGGACTCGGCGCCGAGATTACGGCGGGAGAGAAAGAGCGCAGCACGATCGCCACGCTTCTCGTGAGCCACCTGTCGCGCACCGAGATCGTGCTCGGGAAGTTCCTCACCGTTCTCGCCATCTCGCTCGCGTCGTGCGTCTTGTCCGCGTTCGGCCTCCTTCTCGGCGTCTACGTGTTCGGCGGCGGCCTCACCCCGTCGAGCCTTCCGACGACGGCCGTCTTCCGGTTGGACGTCGCGGCGTTCGGGTGGATGCTCGCCGTGCTCGTGCCGCTCGCCGTGATCCTCGCCGCGCTCGTCGTGATCGTCGGGACGTACGCGCGCAGTCAGAAAGAAGCGAGCACGTACCTCCTGCCCATCTACATGGTCATCGTGCTCGTCGGGATGGTCTCGATGACGGGAAGCGGCGGGTTCCACGGCGCGCAATTCCTGATCCCCGTGGCAAATGCGCTCTACGTGCTGCAATCGATCATCGTCGGAGAGATCGTCTTCCGCGACATTGCCTTGACCCTGGCTGCGAACGTCACGTGCGGCGCCGTCCTCATCGCGCTCGCGATTCAGTTGTTCAAACGCGAGGCCGTTCTGTTCCGCTCCTAAGCGGAACAGAACGGCGGCCGCTCCGCTGTAGCGTCGCACCTTGCGTGCGACGTCCGCACGCCGAAACGTCGTCGGAGACATGGCTCTCGGTGCGAAGCCGAAACGTCGAGAGCCGAGCTCACGACGCTACAGAGGACATGGCTTCCTACGCGTTTTCTGCGCGAGGGTCCGCTACACCCGTTCGCCGCGGCTGAAGCGTTTCAGGGCGTCCTGGACCTTGCGCTTTTCGTCGTTCTCGCGAAGCGTCTGGCGCTTGTCGTAGAGCTTCTTCCCTTTGCCAAGGCCGAGCTCGACCTTGGCGTGACCGCGGAGGAAATAGATCTTGAGCGGGACGAGCGTGTAGCCGCGCTCGCGCAGCTTGATCGCCAGCCGGCGGAGCTCCTGACGATGGAGGAGCAACTTGCGATCGCGCACGGCGTCGACGTTGGAGAAAGACCCCTCCTGATACGGCGCGATGTGCACGCCCTTCAGGACGGCCTCGCCTTCCCGCACGACCGCATAGCCCTCCTGCAACGAGCAATGGCCGGCGCGGAGGCTCTTGACCTCCGTTCCGGTGAGCACGATGCCGGCTTCGAGCGTGTCCTCGATCGAGAAGTTGTGCCGGGCTTTGCGGTTCGTTGCGACGGCTTCAGCCATGGCGGCAAGGCTACCGAGCCGCGCTAGAGCGTGCAAGTGACATCCGCGCGCGCCTCCGCGAGCGGGACACGCGTCCCCTGCGCGGACGACAGACACGCGGAGCGGCGCGGACGTGACGCTCGCAACGTTCTCCCGCTGCAACCTATACTGGTTGCGGAGTGCTTAGTGAGATGATGGTGTTCCTTCCTAGACATCCGCACAGGAGGACCAGAATGAGTACGACGTGCCGGCGACCTCGCGCGGGCGAGGCCGGTGGTGGGGCAATCGTTTCGAGCGGCGACGCCGTGCATGGGCGTTTCTTCCTTCGCGGGGTGGATCCGACACGGTCCGAGCGCGGTGAGGAGGTCGTGAGATGAGAAAGTGGGTGCTGGTGACGTTGGCGGTCATTCTTCTCGCGCCCGCCGCGTTGGGGCAGTGGGCCGAGAACCAGGCGCTCGAGGACGACGGCTGGGCGGCGCCCGGCGAGCTCGTGGTGGCGCAGCGCGTGATCATCTACGGACTGGAGTCCGTGGAGAGAACGCCGTCCACGGCAACCGGGGCGACATGGACGTCGCCGACGAGCGCGCAGGGCCCGGCCGACGCAGCGTGCGCCTCGACCACAAACAGCGGCGCGCAACTCACGCTCACGGGGTTCGCGTTCGGCGTCCCCGTGGACGCGACGATCTCCGGGATTCGAGTCACGGTCGCGGGTGCAGCAGTGAATGCAGCCGACAGCGTGCTCGTGCGGTTGTACAGCGGCACGAGGTTCGCGCCTACCAGCGTGACGACCGGCCTACCGGTCGGCGCGTGCGGTGCGTCTGACGAACGGGAGCTTGGGGGCTACACCGATCGATGGGGCAAGAGCTGGACGCCGGCCGAGGTGAACGCGCTGGGCGTGCAGATCACGCCCACGGTGACCGGGGGCTCCACCGTGTACGTCGACGCCGTTGCCGTGGAGGTCTACTACTACGAAGGCTCGTCTACGCTCACGACGGTCGAAGTCGTGAACACCGACGTCGGCGACGATGCGCTTGAGGGCGCGCAGATCGAGAGGGTCGAGGTCGTCCGAGTGAGCGACGATCGGGTCATCGGAACGCAGGCCACGTCGACTCAGCTTGTCAAGCTTACGACGACGGGCGTGCCCGTCACGATCGGGTCGAGCTACAGGTCGTTCACTGGAGCGCTTGAGCTCGAGATCCGCGTGAAGCTGAAGTCGACCGTTCCGCTGGGGACGTTCTTCACGCTGGGCGAGACCACGGTGACCGTCGGAGTCGAGATCTGGGTTGACTACTCGGACAACGCGGCGACTCAATTCACGGTGGGACCGTCGCCTACTGTCGCCTTCGACGGCTCGGTAGCTGACGGCGACACGTACCGAGGCGAGCGCTTCCTCGCTGGCCGCGTCGAGGTCGACGCGGGGGACGTGCCGTTCGACTTCCCGATCAGCCAGCTTCTCCTCACGAACGTCGGGACCGGCACGAAGTTGGCCGGGTCGTCCATCGCGCGGATCGAGGTTCGCCGCGCGAGCGACGGCGCCCTGCTTGGCGAGCTGACTGCTGACGCCGAGCTGAACAAGCTCACGACGACCGGCTGCAAGGTGACGACCTCGTCCAACAACACGTCATCCGCCTACGGAAGCACACAACTCGAGATCTGGATTACGCTCGAGACCCTGGTTCCCGCCGGCCGGGTGCTTCAGCTGCGGGCGGTCGTTCGCTGCGCCGAAGCCGACTTCGTCGCTGGTGACGGGATCGAACCCGCGGAGGACGTGGCACCGGTGTTCACGACCGTGCCGGCGGCGGGGTTCGAGGAAGTGACGAACCTCGCGCTTGACGGCGGACAGGTCTACTCGGGCCAGCGCTTCCTGGCGCAGCGGATCGAGGTCAAGGACACGGACGTCGCTCCCTTCGCCGTCACGGTGACGTCTCTCGTGATCCAGAACACGGCCGACGGCGCCGTGCGACTGGCAGAGAACCACGTCGTCCGGATCGAGGTCGTGCGCGCCCGCGACGGCGCGCCGATGGGATCGGTGTCGAGCTCGACGGGACTGAATGGTGGAGGCGTTCGCGTCACGACCGCCTCGAACAACGTGGTCACCGATGACAGCCTGGAAACGCTCGAGATCTGGGTGACCCTCGGATCGAACGTCCCTGACGACCGCTTGATTCAGCTCAAGTCCGTCATCTGGCACACTGAGGACAACACGACCTTCGGTCACGTCCTTGCCGATCCGGGTCCGGAGTTCATCACGGGTCCCGCGATAGGCGAAGGCTTCGAGGAGGCGGCGACGACCACGCTGGCGTCGCGCAACGTGTTCCAGGGCGCGCGGTTCCTGGCTCAGCGCCTCAAGCTCGAGGATGACGATGAGGATCCGTACGACGTGACGGTGACCTCGATCATGGTCCGGAACGTTGCCGGGGATTCACCGCTGGCCGATCAGAACTTCGCCAAGCTCGAGGTTCGGCGGGCGTCGGACGGCGCCGTGCTCGGCGAAGTCGTCGACCCCGTCGGGCTCAGTCTGGCCGGGACGAGGGTGACGACGTCGGTCGACAACGTGGTTCCTGATGACACGACCGTCGAACTCGAGATCTGGGTGTTCCTCAAGACGACGGCCCCGGTGGGGCGCAAGGCCGAACTCGAGTCGGTGGTGTGGCACGCCGAGGGCGTCGCCGCGTTCCAGACGGTGCCGCTTGTCGGCCCGGCTATCTTCACCACCGAGACGGGAACGCCGCCGACGAACGTTGAGTTCACGTGGGCGCCGACGGCGCTCAAGTACAACGAGGAGGTCACCTTCACGCCGGCCACGAACATCGCCGACCCCGAAGGCGACGTCCGCAAAGCGACGTTCGAGTGGACGTTCGGGGACGACGGGAGCGCGCAGTCCACCGGTTCGGCGACCGTGAAGCACACGTTCGCGACCGGAGGTACGTTCACGGTCACCCTAACGGTGACGGGCGAGGGCGGGCTAAGCTCTGCGAAGTCGCACGACCTCGTGGTCGAGGGACCGCCGAACACAGTACCGACGGCCGAGTTCACGTGGACGCCGCAGGCGCCGGCGCAGAATCAGGCGGTGACGTTCACGTCAACGGTTACGGACCCGGATCAGCCTACGGGAACAGCGTTCACCTACGGCTGGAACTTCGGCGACGGGACGACGAGCGTGGTGGCGAATCCACAGCACACGTTCGCCAACAAGCAGACATACACGGTGATCCTGACGGTCACCGATGCGCAGAGCGCGTCGACCACCGTTCAGCACACGGTCTCCGTCGGCAACACACCGCCGGTCATCGGGACGCTCACTGCGAGCAAGACGACGCCCAACACGGGCGACAGCGTCACGTTCACCGCGGACAACGTCACGGATGCCGACACAGGCGACACGATTGCGAGTCTCAGGTGGACCTTCGGAGACGGAGGAACGCTCACGACGCAGTGGCCCACGAAGACAGCGACGCACACATTCAACGCGCCCGGAACGGTCACGGTGAGCGTGATTGCGGTCGACTCGCGCGGCGGCGAGAGCGTGGCCAAGACGATCCAGGTCACGGTGAGCGGTCCGACGCGCGTGATCGTCTACGCCTACCCGAACCCGGCGTCGACGCAGGCGACGTTCAACCTGCTCTTGCCGGACGGGACAACCGACCCGCTGCTGCGCATCTTCGCGATCGACGGGCGGCTCGTGCTCGAGGAAGAGCTTGGCGCGGGAGTCACGACCTTCCTGTGGAATCTGCTCGACAGTGGGGGCAGCCCCGTCGGGAACGGACTCTACTTCTGCATCATCTCTGGACAGGCCAATGGCGGGGGCAGCATCCGCAGCGAGATCTTCCGGCTGCTCGTCGCGCGATAGGAGGGGAGAAACATGAATCGAACGAAAGCGCTTCTTGGGGTGGCCCTCCTGGTCGCAGGGCTGAGCTTTGCAGCGACTGGCGAGGATGCGCAGTCGGCGACCGTGCTGGACATTCCACCCGGGGTCGGCCGGCTCGGCGCCGGCGGCGCCGGTCTCGCGGCGGTGAGCGGGGCAGAGACGATGTACTACAACCCGGCCGGCCTCGCGGCGCTGCCGGGGATCAGCTTCAGCTCGTTCTACGCCTCGCACTTCGGCGCGGCGAACTTGACCGCCTTCTCGCTTGCGCTGCGCGGCTTCGGTGTCGCGGCGGAGCTCTACAGTTCGGGCGGCATCGACGGCTACGACGCCAGTGGGAACCCGACAGGGGACCTCTCGTACACGAGTTCGGCCTACATGTTCGGGTTCGGGGTGGACCCGACGATGTTCCCATTCCTGCCTCAGATGCCGATTGCGTTCTCCATTGGCGGGCTCCTGAAGGGCGTCTCGACGAGCATGGGCGACGTGACGGGAAACGGCTTCGCGTTCGACCTCGGATTCCGGATGGAGATCCCGCCGCTCGCGCTGGGGCCGCTCGCCATGACGGACGCCGCGCTCGGGGTCACGCTCGGGAACCTGTTCGGTGGCGTCTCGTACGACGGCACCCGCGAAACGCTGCCGATGGATGTCGGGCTCGGGCTGACGGCCCGGTTCGCGGGCGTCGTGGTCGTGGCGACGGACATCCACCTCGCGGGCTCGGCCAGCGTCGGCATTACGTACGAGCCGATCCCAACGTTGGCCTTGCGGCTCGGCGTCTTGAGCAAGGGATCGGTCTCGGTGACCGCCGGGGTCGGCCTGAATGTGAGCGGGTTCCTGATTGACTATGCATTCCTCACGCACACGGTGGGCCCGACGCATCGCATCGGTCTGTCGCTTGACTTCTCGGCGCTCGATCTGAGTGCGTTCGGCAGCATGCTGCGACGAGTGCTTCCGTAGTCCGTGGAGTCGAGGGAAAGCGCGGGGCGCTGCGAGAGCGGCGCCCCGCATCTCTTTGCGCTAGGTGAAGAGGCGGGTTCCCCACTCCGCCGCGAGCGCCGCGAGGCGATCTTCGGCGATCGCCGCCCGGATGTCGTCGAGCA
>JBFYRA010000124.1:0-5938 GCA_041302485.1 Candidatus Bipolaricaulota bacterium | reverse complement strand
GCAAGCTGCTTCGCCGAGGCGGGCATGGGCGCTTCGGTCAGCGGGCACATGCCGTTTGCCGTCTTCGGAAACGCAATGATGTCCCGCAACGACGCTTCGCCGGTCATCATCATGACGAGGCGGTCCATGCCCAGCGCGAAACCGCCGTGCGGCGGGGCCCCGTGCTCAAGCGCCTGCAAGAACCACCCGAACCGAAGGTCGGCGTCCTCGGGAGTGATCCCGAGGCGGCGAAAGACCTTCTCTTGAAGGTCGCGAGAGTGGATACGAATCGAACCGCTTCCGAGCTCCGTCCCGTTGAGCACGAGGTCGTAGGCGTAGGACGGGATGTCGAGCGCGTCCGTGTCGATGCGCGAGACGTCCTCGGGCCGCAGCGATGTGAAGGCGTGATGCGCGCTTGCGAGATTCCCCTCCTCATCGAGTTCGAACAGCGGGAAATCGGTGACCCAGAGGAATTTCCATCCCGGCACGGCGAGCGACTGCTGGCGCCCTACGGTCAGCCTGAGCTCGCCGAGCGCTCGCTCGATCTTGTCCCCGGCCAGGATCAGCAGGAGGTCTCCGGCTGTGGCGCCGAACGCCGCGGTGAGAGCGGACATCTCTGCTGCGTTGAGGAACTTCGCGATCGGCGAGACGACGGGATCTTCGACCTTGACCCAGGCGAGGCCTTTGGCGCCCGCGGCGACGGCCACGGCCTGGAGCTGATCGAGCCCGGCGCGCGAAGTGCCGGCGGACCCCTTGGCGACAATCCCTTTCACCCGGCCGCCCGATGCCACGGCGTCGGCGAACACACGGAAGCCGGAGTTGTGGACAACGTCCGATACGTCGACGATTTCCATGCCGAAGCGCATGTCGGGCTTGTCGATGCCGAACCGACGCATCGCCTCGGCGTGCGAGAGCCGCGGGAACGGAAGGGCGAGCTCCACGCCGAGCACCTCGCGAAACACGTGCGCGACGGCGCCTTCGACGAGGGCGTAGATCTCGTCAGGGCCGTCCGGGAAAGACACCTCGAGGTCGAGCTGAGTGAACTCGGGCTGGCGGTCGGCGCGGAGGTCCTCGTCGCGGAAGCACTTTACGAGCTGGAAGTACCGATCGATGCCGCCCACCATCAGGAGCTGCTTGAACAGCTGCGGCGACTGCGGCAGAGCGTAGAACGAGCCGTGATGCAGGCGGCTCGGCACGAGGAAGTCGCGCGCGCCCTCTGGCGTCGACTTCGTCAACACGGGGGTTTCGACCTCGATGAAGGCGCGGTCGGAGAAGTAGTCGCGCGTGACCTTGAACGTGCGGTGCCGCAGGCGAAGCGCGGTCTGCAGCCGCTCGCGACGCAGGTCGACGTAGCGGTAGCGAAGCCGAGTCTCCTCGGTCGCGTCGGCTCCATCCCCCTCGACGAGGAACGGCGGCGTCTTCGAGCGATTGGCGATCGCGAGCGTTTCCACTCGAACCTCGATCTCCCCCGTCTTCATCTCGGCGTTCACGTTGCCGGGCGAGCGTCTCTGGACCGTCCCCTGGATGAGGAGGACGTCTTCACGATTGAGCGTGTGCGCATCGAGGAGGTCTTTTCGGTCGTCGCCGAACAGGAGTTGCACGAGCCCGGTGTGATCGCGAAGGTCGACGAACGTGAGCTTCCCGAGATCGCGACGGCGATTCACCCACCCCGCGAGCTTCACGCTTCGACCGACGTCGGCCGCCGACAACTGACCGCAGTATGCAGTGCGCATAGGCAAAGACCTCCGAACACGCGATGCGCCGATTGTAGTCTTGCGTTGGAGAGCCGCAAGCGAGCGATGGGCGCAAAGACGGAGTCGACGGGCGAGAGAGAGCGAGCGATCCGCGGAGCGATGCTGCTATGTGGGGGAGAGGGAGCCCTTGAAGAAGCGGCGGTCCATGTTCTTCTCCCAGTCGGTGAAGTCCCCTTCCTCCGCGTCCATCGCGATGTGGCCCTTGATCATATTCAGCTTCGCCGAGAGGTTGTCGAAGTGGTAGACGGCCACGGCCTCGGCGCTCTTCGGGACCATCGCCGCGGCGTACTCAAGCTCGCCATGGTGCGAGATCAGGATGTGCTCGAGCAGCACGGGCATTCGCGCGTCGGCCCACGAGATGCTCTTCGCCTCGTCGCGGACCATGTCGCGGCCGAGCAGGAGGTGTCCGATGAGCTGTCCCTCGAAGCCGTAGCGAGGAGCGATCGGGTTCTCGAATTCGACGAGCTTCCCGATGTCGTGAAGGATCGCTCCGGCGACCGCGAGGCCGCGGTGGAGGTGGAGTCCCTTCTGGTCCTCGGCGAACCTCGCGACGCCCTCGGCGACTTCGAGCGTGTGTTCGAGCAGGCCGCCGATGTAGGCGTGGTGATTGGAGACCGCGGCGGGAAGCTCGCGGAACTGCGCCGCGGTCTTGGTCAACAGCCGCGTCGTGAGGAGCCGCAGCCCCTCCGGCTCGATGGTCCCCGCCAGTGAGAGGAGAGTCGTCCACATCTCGTCGATGTTTCGATCGGACGTCGGGACGAGGAGCGCCGGGTCGAACCCGGGGAGATTGGTGCCCTCTCGTTCTTCCGCCGTAAGGCGGCGGATCGACTCGACGATGAGCTGGAGGGCGCTCCGGTACGTCTCGACCCGCGCCTGGACGGAGACGAAATCGCCCTCCTCGAACTCGCTCGCGTAGCGCTGTGTCGCCTCGGCCCAGGCCCGGGCGGCGATGGTTCCCGTCCGGTCGGCGAGAACGATCTCGAGGTACGGGTCTCCGGTGCGCGTCGAACGCTGCGCCTTCTTCTTGACGAGGAAGCACTGCGCGATGCGCGTGCCTTCACGCAAATCAGAAATCGGAATGTGCAGCAGAGGGTACGGGACCTCTCCGCGCAGCCGGTCCATCAGCCGCTCTTGTGACATGGCTTCCTTTCTCGGGGCCGACCGGGCGAAGAGTCCTGCGCCACGCGGCACGCCGGCGGTGTCTGGCTCGGGGCCTCGACCCGCTAGCTACCGCACGTCGCCGGAACCGTCGCCGGGATCAGCGGATGGGTCACGAGCGGGAGCGAGTCCTCGTCGCCATCCTGGTTGATCGGGTACGGCGTGTTGCGGATCCCGTCGAGGTCCGTGTCCACGGCGTCGAAGTCGCTCCAGTAGTTGCCGCTCGCGTCGTCGTTCCAGACGTTCGGCTCGTCAGAGAAGGCGTTGTGGAGGTTGCCGACGAACGCGTTGCGGACGATCGAGTTGCCCGTCGACCCGAGGTTCAGATAGACGGCCATGTGCGATCCCTCGAAGAGATTGCTCCAGATCTCGTTCCCGTCCGAGGCGTCGAGCCAGACCGCGGTATCGTTCTTGCGGAACAGCGAGTCGAGAATCTGGTTCTCGTCAGAGAAGAAGAAGTGGACGCCGTCGGTATTCTGCTCGAACGTGCACTGCGAGATCCGCACGAATGTCGAGAAGTTGAGCGTAATCCCGGCCCAGTTCGCGACGAAGAGGCAGTTGGCGATGTTTGCGTTGCGCACGTAGCTCAGGGCAATCCCGGCGGAAGATGCGCCGGAGATCTCGACGTCGCGGATGATGAACGGGCGCGTCGTGCCGTGGATGCGGATGCCGTAGCGGCTATAGCCGGCGTCGATCGTCCATCCCTCGATGACATACGGGTCCTCGAACGTGCCGCTTCCCGAGCAGACGCCGTTGGCGACGGTGAACTCGTAGTCGGTCGAGATGACGATGGGGGCGTGATCTCCTCTGGCGCTCGCCGCCGCCACCAGGGTCACGGACAAGACGAAGACAACGGTGCAGAGAAAGAGTGCACCTTGTTTCATAGCTCACCACTCCTTTTGGCGTATCCGCCCAAGCGCATCGCCCTATGATACCCGCAGCGTCGCCTCTGGTGAAGCCAACCGTTCGCTCGCGATGCGACCGAGTTCACGTATGTCCTACCCTGCCGGCCGACGGCGCAGGAGGTCGAGAAGTCCGATCGGGACTTCCTTCCGCCGAAAGACGAGAACGAGGACCACGCCGGCCGCGAAGCCGCCGATGTGCGCGAACCACGCGACGCCTGTGGCGGCGCCGAACGACGCGGCGCTGTTCACAACCTGGAGGAGGAACCAGATGCCAAGCACGAGGACGGCCGGGATTGAGACGAGTCGGATGAAGAAGAAGATCGGGATGACCGTCAAGACTCGCGCCGTCGGGAAGAGCATGAAGTAGGCGCCAAGGACTCCGGCAATCGCTCCGGAGGCCCCGACAAGCGGAATCGCCGACTGCGGATTGAGCGCCAGCTGCGCCAGGCCCGCCGCGGCGCCGCACAAGAGATAGAAGGCGAGGAATCGCCCGCGGCCCATCGCGCCCTCGACGTTGTCACCGAACACCCAGAGGTAGAGCATGTTTCCGAGCACGTGCAGTAGACCGCCGTGCAGAAACACCGACGTCAACAGCGTCAGCCAGATGGGAAGCGAGGCCGTCGGCGGGAGGTCGAGACCGCGCGAGAACTCCGCTGGAACGAACCCATAGGCCATCACGAACGCGTCCGCCGCGCGGACCGACGACGGAATCGGCCCGCCGCCCGAGCGTAGGACTTCGAGCCTGAACGCCCGCTCGTCGACTCCCGGAGGAGCCAGTCCCTCCTGGCTCCACGGGGCAAGATCCAGAGTCACGTTGGGACGTGTGCTCAAGTATCCCTGATAGAGGAACACGAGCAGGTTGAGCACGATGAGGCTCACGGTCACGATCGGGAAGCGGGGACTGCGCAACGCATCGCGGATCGGGATCATGGCGGGATGGTAGCGGCCGCGCGAGGCCTCGGCAAACGATTGACCCAGCCTCGCCGGACACTACACTCTGCTCTGCGCAAGGAGGTTGCATGGAGCTCTTGAGACAACTGACGGAAGCGACGGGCGTTCCCGGGTACGAAGGACCGATCCGGAAGGTGATCCTCGACGCTCTCGCCGGGCACGTCGATTCGACTGACGTCGACCTTCTCGGCAACGTGATCGCGCACAAGGCGGGCAAGGGCCCCGTCGTCGCCATCGCCGGGCACATGGACGAGATCGGGTTCCTCGTCTCGTACATCGAGGAGAAGACCGGGTTCCTGCGCGTCCAGCCGCTCGGCGGGTTCGACCCTGTGACGCTCGTCGCCCAGCGCGTGGTCGTGCACGCCAAAGGAGGCGACCTCATCGGCTGCATCGGCCGGAAGCCGATCCACATTCTGACCGACGACGAGAAGAAGAAGCCGGTCGAGATCAACGACCTGTTCGTCGACGTCGGGCTGCGCGGCGAAGACGTCGCTGCGCGCGTTGCGGTCGGCGATGTGGTCACGATGCGACAGGACTTCATTCAGTACGGCGACGTCGTCTCCGGCAAGGCGATCGACGACCGCGTCGGCGTGTACATCGGCATTGAGGCGATGAAGCGCGCGAAGAAGCTCGGCTGCGACCTCTATTTCGTTGCCTCGACCCAAGAAGAGGTCGGCGTCCGCGGCGCGACCGTCGCCGGCTACCGGATTCATCCGCAGATCTCGATTGCGCTTGACGTATGCATCGCCGCGGACATGCCAGGGGTTGCAGAGCGCGACCAGGTCTCGCAGATGCGCAAGGGCGTCGCGATCTCGCTCAAGGACGCGCGGTCGATCTCCCACCCCGGCCTCGTGCGGGCGTTCCTCGATCTCGCGGCGAAGAAGAAGATCCCGCACCAGATCACGCTGGCGACGCGCGGCGGCACCGACGCCGGAGCCATGCAACTGGCGCGCGACGGATCGGCGGCGATCACGCTCTCGATCCCGACGCGCTACGTCCACTCGGTCGTCGAGACCGTCCACACCGGCGACATCGAGTCGGCGATCGCTCTTCTTGCGGCATTCCTCGAAGTGGCGGACAAGGTGGATCTGGCGGGATGACGCGCACGCTGTTCCGCGACTTCGATCTCGTCGTGACGATGGACGCCGCCGGGCGCGAGATCCCCGGCGGCTTCGTCCTCGTCGAAGGGAA
>JBFYRA010000121.1:0-4789 GCA_041302485.1 Candidatus Bipolaricaulota bacterium | reverse complement strand
CGCTGGCTCTCGGGGTTGTGGCACCACGCGCACGTGAGCGGACATCCCTTGAGGAAGACGGTCGTGCGAATTCCCGGCCCATCGTGGATCGAGAACCGTCGAACATCGAAGACGGAGCCCGCGTCTACAGTGTCACTGTACTGTCCCGTGTGTCGCATGCCATGCTCCCATGGGAAGAATACAGGGGTCGACGTCCCGACACAACCATCCACGTCTCGTCGCTCTACAGTCCCACTGCATGCCCACAGCAGAGAAAGGCCGGCGGGCGCGGTGCCGATGCGCCACGCCCGCCACAACCTAAAAAAAGCGCCGCCTAGCCGAGGCCGAGAATCGCCTCTAGATCCTCCGCCGCCGTGGTGATCGGCGTGAGTCCGAAGGTCCTGACCAGGACATCGAGGACGGCCGGCGTGACGAATGCCGGCAGCGACGGCCCAATCCGAATGTTCTTGATCCCGAGGTGGAGCAGCGTCAACAGGATGACGACGGCCTTCTGTTCATACCACGACAGGATGAGCGACAGGGGGAGCGAGTTCACGTCCGTGTCGAATGCATCGGCAAGCGCAAGCGCGATGCGGATCGCCGAGTACGCGTCATTGCACTGACCGACGTCGAGCAGGCGCGGGATGCCGGCGATATCTCCGAACTCGAGCTTGTTGAAGCGGTACTTGCCGCAGGCGAGCGTGAGGATCACACAATCCTGCGGGACCTTCTCCGCCAGATCGGTGTAGTAGTTCCGCCCAGGCTTGGCGCCGTCGCACCCGCCGATGAGGAAGAAATGCCGGATCTTGCCGGCCTTCACCGCGTCGACGACGGCGCCGGCGACCCCGAGCACGGCGTCGCGCGCGAAGCCGACCATGATCGTCTTGTCGGAGCCGGCGGACGCGAACCCAGGCGCGCGCAGGGCCGCCTCGATCACCGGTGCGAAGTTGCGGTCGGAGATGTGGCGAACCCCAGGCCATGCGACGAGGCCCGAGGTGAAGATGCGGCCGGAGTAGGTCTCGCGCGGCTTCTGGATGCAGTTCGTCGTCATCAGGATCGCGCCAGGGAACGCGTCGAACTCTTTCTGCTGGTCCTGCCATGCCCCGCCGTAGTTGCCGACGAGGTGCTTGTGCTTGCGAAGCCCCGGGTACCCGTGCGCCGGCAGCATCTCGCCATGCGTGTAGACGTTGACCCCTCTGCCCTGGGTCTGCTGCAACAGCGCTTCGAGATCCTTGAGATCGTGGCCCGAGACGAGGATCGCTTTCCCCGCCACCGGCTCGACGCGCACGGCCGTCGGCACGGGAGCTCCGTACGCGCCGGTGTTGGCGGCATCGAGAAGCTCCATGACCCGGAGGTTCACTTCCCCGCAGCGCAGGCACATCGCCGTGAGTTCGTCTACGTCCTGCGGATTGCGGGCGAGGAAGTCGAGCGCTTCGTGGAAGAAGGCCCAGACCGCCTCGTCTTCCTTGCCGAGGATGAGCGCGTGATCGGCATACGCCGCCGCGCCCTTGAGGCCGTACGTGAGGAGTTCCTGTAGGCCGACGACGTCGGCGCTCCCCGTCGCGCGGCGCGCTGCGAGGTCGACCCCGCGCGCTTGCTGCACGAGGCCGTCGCGCGTCGCGGCCGGTGTGAATGCGGCCGGTCCAGACAGTGCGGGAGCCGGTGCGTTCTCGTGCACTGCACCCTGGTGCGCAAGATCGCGGGCACGGTCTCTCATCGTTGCCGCGCGGCGCACGAGAGCTTCCAGCCTGTCAGGATCGAAGTTCACGTTCGTCACCGTCGTGAACAGCGCCTCGACCACGAATCGATCCACTTCGACATCCCGCGCGCCCGACTGCCGAGCGCGGTGCGCGTACATCGAGACGCCCTCCGTCGCGTGGACGAGGAGGTCCTGCAGCGCCGCTGAGATCGGATCCTTCCCGCAGACCCCGAACGTGGTGCAGCCCGCTCCATCTTTCGTCTGTTCGCACTGGTAGCAAAACATCTCTAGCTTCCTTTCGCTGCGTCAGCCAGCGTCGTCTTCTTCAGGTAGTCGAATACTTCCCGCCGCACGCCTGCCACGACGTCGCCCAACGCACAGCGCGCGCGCATGCAGACCGGTTTGGAGAACATGCACCCATCCTGTCGCAGCGGCCCTTCCAGCGCCTCGTATACGTCAATCAGCCGAATCTCCGAGCGCGGCTTCGCGAGTGTGTAGCCGCCGCTCGGGCCTCGCCGAGCCTTGAGCAGCCCTGCGCGAGTCAGTGTTTGCAGAACCTTCGACAAGTGCGCAGGAGACACCTTGAGACTGCCGGCGGTCGCCGCCGCGGGGACGGGTCCATTGGACCCTGCCAGCACGACCATTGCGTGCATGCCGATTGCTGTAGCCTCCGACATCCGGATGAGGTCTGCCACGTCCGCCCTCCTGTTCTGTATTTCGGTACCATTATACCGTCATTGTTGCGCGCCGCAATCCCCGTCGTTGTCTCCATTCACGCGAAGTGACTACGGGATGCGGAATCCGCGAACTCCGACTACGGGCCCGCCGCCCCCGTACTCGAGCTGAACCGTCGCCTGATAGATTCCGCTGGTTAGGGCCACCGCTCCGACCGCGTCGGCAAACGAGATCGCGCGCGTTGCACCGGGCAGGACCTTGACGTCCGAGACGGCGATCGAGCGGATGACAACGCCTGTTCGGTCGATGACCCGCACCTCGCCCGCGACGGCCATCTCAACGTTTCCGGTGTTCTGGAGCGAGGCGATGAGGGCAAGTGGGGCCGCCGCCACGACGTCGACGGCCGTGATCGCGGCCGCCACGACCTCCGTCCCGGGGGCGGTGACGAAGATCTTGATCGCCGTGCGCGGGATGCTCAGGATGCGCGTACCTCCTTGATCGACGACCTGCGGCGGCGCTTCGACGAACAGGGCGCTCCAGTACGATCCGTCGTAGGAGCTGGGCGTCGTGACGCGGAACGCCACTTCCCGCCTCTCCCCGGGCTGAAGCTGGATGACCGCGTCGCCGAGGCTGATCCAGTCTGTGCACGAACGCTCGACCGTATCGAACTGCCCGCCCGCCGCGTCGATCGCCGTCAACGCCACGGGTCCCGAGAAGACCTCGAGGATCGTCAACGCCTCGAACGCGATCCGGCACGCGACCTCGAGCGTGACCACGTCTCCCGCAACTCGCCGCGAAACGGAGATCTCACCCTCCGGGGACGCGGCCGCGACCGCGGCCCCGTCGAGCGCTGCCGCGCCCGAGATGGCGCCTGCGGCTTGGGGCACGCCGCTGCGGTACGACCCCGAGACCCCGGTATCCGGCGAGGCGCCCGACACCCGGTACTGGACCGTGAACGACTCGCCTGCTGCGAACGCCCGTGCAGACGTCCAACGAGCCCCGTTCGCGGGGATGCCCCAGTCGTGCTCGCCGCTCGGGAGGCGCTCCCAGTCTCCGAGGTAGAGGCGTAGTTCCTCGGGCTCGCTCCGGTCGCCCTCGAGGACAAGCGTGTACGACACGGCCGTCCCAGGCTCCTGCGCCAGATCGAACCGGTTGGGGACCACGCGCGCCGCCCACGCCGCCCCGGCATCAGCCACCAGACCCGCAAGGAGCATCCATGCCCAGATCCGTTTCTTCATCGCCGCCTCAACCCTCCGCGCCGAGTCTGTCAGTCCAGTGCGACCGTGTACGTGATCGTGACTTCGTAGGTTCCTTGGGGCAGGCTGTAGAGATCCGCTTCGCTCACGCGCAAGGCGTAATCCACGGACACGTCCGTCGTCCCGACCTGGCTGGAGTGAGCTCCCACCGAGATTTCGAGGACCCTCGCGACGACAGCCTCGGAAGCTCCTGCCGGAAGCATGAACGTCGCGTCGGGGGAGATCGTCCACCCTGCCGACGAGCTCTGGATTCGGAGCATCGTGCCGTTCCGTGCGGGGAAGAACCCCGCTCCAGTGACGGGAGGGAATGCCACACCGCCCCCGGCCACGACTTCAATCGAGAGAGACGATGCGCCGCAGGCCGGTCCGTCGATCCACCCCTGGAGAAACGACCCGCCACCCTGTACGCCGACGGGCACCGTCGCCATGTTCCACCGGCCCGCGGCGTCGATGTTGAAGGTCTGCCGCTTCTTGCTCGGCGTGATCTTGAGTCCCACGAGCGGTGATGTTGTCCACTCGAAGGCGCCGGACGTCCACCACAGGGCGTCCCGGAACTCCGTGCATGACCCGAGAACCCAGTATGCGCACGACGGGTTCGATGTCCCTCTCGCTTCGTACGCGAAGCGCGTGTAGTTCCCTCCTGGATAGTAGCGGCTCGACAGGAGCGTGATCGTGACGCTGCCGAGCGTCACCGAGGATGCCGCGGGCGCGGCGACCGCAACAGCGATCGTCAGCACGACGGCGAGAGCCGCCGCGCGCGCCCCGTGCTTGCGTCGACCCGAGGGGAGCTGCCTCTCGATCCCCACATCGCCCCCTTCCGCCCTACCACGCATGCATCGATTGTGCCTACTGAGAAGCCGCGATCAGACGGCGGGCGGATCCTCGACTCCCTCGGAGCACGAATCGAACAGGCGTTGCACGAGCTTCTGCTGGAGTTCGGCCAAGCGCTCGAGAGCCGAGGCGATGCGAATCCGCTGTTCGATCGGGAACTCGACAGGCCGCAGACTCCGAATGCGGCTGAGGTCGATCCGCGGCGCGGGATCGTTGGCCCGCTGCTCAGCGTCGATCGACACGTAGCTCAGGGCCTCTCGCGCTTTGAAGATCTCGGCGATCCCGTCCTCGGCGATGTTCACTTCCTCGGCCAGCTCGGCCAGGGTCGGAAGCCGTCCGATCGTGTGCA